>JALULR010000211.1 GCA_027056155.1 DHVE2 group archaeon | reverse complement strand
CGGAAAAAATGAAGATGAAAACCGCCTTTACCCTGCCATTGCCCGATCAGGTGATCACCCTGCTGGAGGAGCTGCGATACAACAGCACCAGCCCGCGCTATGTGTTTCCCAGCCTCCGAGGGCATGGTCGCCCCCTGAGTAACAATACCCTGAGCGCCTCCCTCCGTCGGATGGGCTACACCAAGGACGAGATAGTCCCCCACAGTTTCCGGGCAATCTTCTCGACCATAGCCAATGAACACATCAGCGGTGACCACAGTCATGGCTATCACAAAGAGGTGATCGAGGCATGCCTGGCACACAAAGAGCCCAGCAAAACCACCAGCGCTTACAATCGAGCCGAATACCGAGAGGAGAAACGCGGGCTCATGCAGTGGTACGCGGATTTTTTGGAGGGGGTGAAGGATGGATAATCATAGAATACGCCAACTAGAAAAGAAAAAAATTATTGTAAACAATGCTCTGCAAATTATTGAGCACCTTGAAAGAAGAAAATACCCACGTTGGAAAGAATTTATAAATAGGAAAATTGACACGCTCCTTTCTTCTATATGGCACTTGTATGGCTTGGGGGATAGTGATGCTGTTAGGTCAATGATGAATAAAATAGTTGAACTTGAAATAGTGCGCGATAATCCTGAATTGGCACTAGGCTTAAAGGCACTTTCCTTGGAAGAAGCAATAGAGATCACAAATTTTAAACGCACGAGGCTTACTGTAACAGTTCACGAAGGTGATATTCATGCAGTATTCCCAATAATTGATCCAAAAGAGAAAAAATACTCCAGCCCGGAGGAAGCAAGAAGAAACAAAGTTGGTGGGCAAGAATACGCTATAAGTTTTAAACCAGATATATCACATTACAAGAAGATAGTAGCATATCATTACAACAAAGCAATAACAGTAAATGATGTAATTGCATTAGTCGCTGGGGCTATGTATTTTACAGGATTTGCGGATAATGAAATAAAGCATACATTATCTTCTATTTTTAATTACTCTGGGGCAATTCCTTCGCATACTGGCCTTAGATATGTTGCAATTGTTTGGGGTAATGATAGCCCATTGAAGCCAAACAAAGCGACATTATCTATACCAAGTGAAGAAATGGCTTACAATCAAGAAAATGGTATCTATAATATTTTTTTTAGTAGAGGGTATAGAGGAGTTGGCAGCAAAGATATCGAGCAGTACAACCCTAATTGTTTTAATAATTCAAAATACAAAGATTTTTCAGAAATTTATAGTGCTAAATTTCATGGTGGGGATTATTATCCCTACAATATAGATGATTTTTACGCAATATTTGCGTAATTTCTTTCCAACCGAATTTCATATTTCTCTATAATTCCTCCATAAGCTTATACAACCTAAACCACAAGGAACCAAGCCAATGGAGAATTTAGAAAACTTCAGACCATCCGAAGCCGCGCGTTATCTCAGGATTTCCATCTCACAGCTTTGGAATCTCATCAAAGCCGGGGAGATCAAGACCGTCAAACTCTCCAAGCAGGTGACCATCATCCGAAGATCAGAGATTGAGGCATTTATCGAGAGAGCCGCTGAGGTGGCATGATGGGGGCGATGCAACGCACCAAAGGCCGCGCCGGTGAGCAGAAGGTAGTGAACCTC
>JALULR010000210.1:1250-1635 GCA_027056155.1 DHVE2 group archaeon | reverse complement strand
GCGCCTAGGAGCTTGGGATTATCGCTTAGCGAGTACTGGGTCTTTGCCATACAGATATAGAAGTTGTTGAATCCCATCTTATCCACAAGCTTCAAATCTTTCTTTGCTTTTGGTGCCCAGTCCACGCCGCTTGCTCCGTATATCTCTGTGGCTATCTTCTCGATTTTCTCTCGTACGCTATCCTCTAATTTATATGTGTAGTTAGGTTTTCGAGGCTCTACATTTTCAAGCGCCTTTGCAATCTGCACTGCGCCTTCGCCGCCCTTGGCAAATACCTCGCTAACCGCAAACTTCACATGCATATCTTCCACAATCTCTTGAAGCTTTGAAAGCTCTTTCTCTGAATCTTGCGGAAAATGGTTTATCGCCACCACAGGCTCAAATC
>JALULR010000210.1:0-1240 GCA_027056155.1 DHVE2 group archaeon | reverse complement strand
CACTATTCCAATATGCCGTTGAAGATTTCCTGCCCCTCTTTCCATAGCCTCTACATTCTCTTCGTCAAGATGCTTTTTTTTCACACCGCCGTGATATTTCAAAGCTTTCACGGTGGCAACAAGCACTGCACCGCTTATATCGAAGTTTCCTTCTCTAGATACTATATTTACAAACTTCTCAGCGCCTAAATCTGAGCCAAATCCCGCTTCTGTTACTAAATAATCTGCGTATCTCATTCCAACTTCGTCTGCAAGCAGTGAGTTATGCCCGTGCGCTATGTTTGCAAATGGCCCTGCGTGAATAACTGCGGGAGTGCCCTCTGTAGTTTGCACTATGTTTGGAAGAAGTGCATCACGAAGCACGGCAGCCATTGCACCCACTACTTTAAAATCTTTCGCGAATATAGGCGTTTTATCGTTTTTAAAGCCCACGAGTATGTTTTCTAGCCTTTCTTTTAGCTCTTTATAGCTCTTTGCCATGGCAACTATGGCTGATATCTCGCTTGCTGATGTAATCTCAAAATGGTCTTCCATAGTGGCCCCGCCAATCTCACCTAGGCCAATTACTACTTTTCTTAGCTCTCTGGCATTGAGATCTAGAACATGGCTCCAAAGCACCTTTTTGCGGTCGATATCCGGCATGATTTTGTGATGTATAGCATTATTGATAACCGAAGCTAGAAGATTATGCGCTACCTGTATTGCATGAAAATCCCCGGTAAAATGAAGATTGATTTCCTCGCTTGGCTCGACTTTAGAGTGGCCACCACCGGTGCCGCCCCCCTTTATTCCAAATACTGGTCCTAGCGAGGGCTCTCTTAGCGTCACTATGCTCTTTTTGCCAATTTTCCAAAATGCCATGCTCGTTCCTATCGCAGTGGTAGTCTTTCCCTCTCCGTAAGGTGTTGGGTTTATCGCCGTTACCAGTATAACACGGCCTCTACGCTCGTTTTTCCAAATTTCATCGAGAGGTATCTTTGCTTTGTTAAAACCGTAAGGTACTATGTTTTTAATACCCACCAAATCTGCTACTTCATTTATAGGCCTCATAGCCTTGCGTAATTAAGTGTAGTATTTAAAGATTAATACCCACAACTGTGTATTTTGAGTCGCGTTTAACAACTAACCAATGTACCCAAGGTCCTCTTTCTTTTCCTCTTTTTTCTCTTCTTCTTTTAGCTGAGAGGTAATCTCACCAATTTCATTAGAGCGAAACTCAAGCTCGGCCATGTCGATATCC
>JALULR010000209.1 GCA_027056155.1 DHVE2 group archaeon | reverse complement strand
CGCTAAAGAGGAGTCGCTGAGAGCTAAAGAGAGCGTACTTTCCCAGAAAAGCGCAATATTGAAGAGAAAGGAAGAGCGGATAAGCGAAGCAAATGCGAAATATAAATCGCTTAGCGAGAAAATTGATAAGCTTACTGCGGAGATTGAAAATAAAAAGAAACTCTACAATTCAAAATTATTAGAATACAACCGCGAGAGCGAAAGAATAGCATCGCTTAAAAGGGAAATTGCAAAGCTCGAAGAAGAGAAGAAGGGTGTGGAAGAAAGCATAAAAGATGCAGATTGGCGAATCAAAGAGATAAAAAACAAGGGCAAAGATGTTAGCAGCAAGAGAAAGAAACTCAACGATGAATACACAGCGCTAAAAACGAGGCGGGCACAGCTTCAAAGGGAGCTTAGAGAGAAGCAGAAAGAGATTGAAAGCCTAAGTGCCAAGTATGAACGGCTCCGCGGCAAGCTCGAATCTAAAAACTCGCTGAGCAACGCGGTAGATGCAATTTTATCCGCGCGAGACAAGGGACAACTAAAGGGCATACATGGAACAATAGCAGAGCTTGGTACCGTAGATGAGAGGTACGAGCTTGCAATACAGATTGCTGCAGGTGGCAGGCTTAATAGCATAATATGTGAAGATGACCTAGCTGCCGCGAGGGCAATTGAATTTTTAAAGAAAAATCACCTTGGTCGTGCGATATTTCTGCCACTAAACAAAATGCTCCCAAATCGGCCAAGAGGCAAGGCAATTTTAGCGTCTAAGGATAAAAATGCCATAGGTTTTGCAATAGACCTTATTGAGTTTGATAAAAAATACGAAGCGGCATTTTGGTACGTGTTTGGGGATACTGTGATAGTTGAAGATTTGGCCACAGCAAGGCGGCTGATGGGAGGTGTGCGCCTAGTGACTCTCGATGGCCAGCTCATAGAGGCAAGTGGCGCGATGGTGGGCGGAAGTGTTGAAAAGCGTGCAAAAATGAGCATGGGAAATCTAAGGGAGATAAGAGCGAGGCTAGAAGCTCTTAATGCCGAACGCGATTCAATAGATGCAGAGCTACAGAGTGTTGATGCTCGCATAGACACCCTATTGCGAGAGTTGAGCGAGATTGGAAAGATAAATACGGAGGAGATTGAAGCTTGGGCTCGCGAGAAAGACAAGCAAAAGATGAAGCTTGCAAAACTAATGTCGGATATTGAGCACTTAAAATCTGAGATGCGTGAGCATGAAAAGCTCGCAGAAGCACTCAACACTGAGATTAAAACGCTTAGCTTAGAAATTGACAATATGGAGAAAGATAAGCTTGCACTTAAGAATGAGCTAGAGGCTACAGTGCCTCAGAAGCTAGCAGATGAAATCAATAGCATTCATAAAGAGCTATCTTCTTTAAATGATGAAATCACGCAGATTAGAGAAGAAGTGATTAAACTCAAAGAATCGATAAAATCAAAGAGAAGCACAGTTACAAGAATAGAGGGTGAGATTGAAACTCTAAAAAATGAGATAAACGAGCTAACTGAGAAAAATAAAGAAGATACTAATGCTTTAGAAAATATAGCCATCGAGCGCAAAAAATACGAAGAAATCATTAAAAGTGAAGAGAGCAAGCTTAGGGAGCTTACTGATAAAAGGACAGCGCTTACC
>JALULR010000208.1 GCA_027056155.1 DHVE2 group archaeon | reverse complement strand
GCTTATCCCTATTATGCGCTCTACTTTCAGGGTTTTTAGCGCGTATATATTTGCCCTGTAGTTGATTCTGTGAGGTGGTATTCTGTGCCCCTTTCCGTGTCTCGGTATAAACGCAACCTCTACACCGTTTACTTCCCCTATCTCTACATCGCTAGAAGGAACCCCATATGGAGTATGTATCTTCACGCTTTTTTCAGGATTAAACACCTTGTACACGCCAGAACCGCCTATTATTCCTATCTTTGGCATACTATCACCATTGCATAATTACAATTATAAATAAAAAGCTTCACTTTTTTAATATTACTTTTCTGCCACGCACTTCTACTCTGCCCTCTGCAATCATTTTCGCGGCTTCCACCAAGCACTCGTGCTCTTTCTCAAGCACGCGCATAGCAAGCTTTTGCACAGTGTCATCATCATTTACAGGCACGCATTTCTGAATAAGCACGGGACCATGGTCCGGTTCACTATCCACATAATGCACAGTGCAACCCGTAACTTTGCAACCGTACTCTAAAACAGCCCTATGCACTTCATCACCGTATAACCCTGCAAATGCAGGAAGCAGAGAGGGGTGTATATTGATTATCTTGTTTTTGTACCTTTCTACAAACCAAGGCGATAGAATTCTTAAAAATCCCGCCAAAACGATTAAATTCACTTTTTTAACATCGATTATTTTTGCTAGCTTTTTGTCGTAAGACTCCCTGCTCTCGCCCTTTTTCGCAGGCACATAAAATCTCTCGATGCCATGTTTCTCCGCTCTTACCAGTGCTTTCGCGTTTTTGCGGTTAGATATCACGGCAACAATTCTTCCGTTTATCTTACCTTCATCTATAGCGTCTATCAACGCTTGTAAATTTGTGCCCCTGCCGGACACGAGCACTGCAATGTTGAATACTTTTGCATGGTATTTTCCATCATAGTATATGCCAAGTGCGTCCAAGCTAGATTCTAAATTACCTAAAGGAAGCGAGCCAATTGTATCTACGAGCATGTTCAAAAAATCGGCTAATTTTTTCTCTTCAAATGCTTTAACAAAAGCGTAGTACCATACTTCTCTACTCATTGGGGCATTAATCATGTATAAATTGTCTATGCTCTCGTCTTTTATTCCAAGCTGAAGCATGGTCCGGCGAATCCAGTTTATATTTATCCCTGCGCTGGGCTCTATTACCCGCGTGTAATACAAATCTGCCAAATTTTTAAGCTCATCTTGCATACTTATCATCTCCAAGTATATCTCTTATGTATTTTACTATCTCATCAGTGTCGTATTCATCTATCTCGGGGGTGAGCCGTATCATCTCTTTTTCAGTAAGCATAACTATGTAAAATACCTTCTTCTTGCCCTTAAATCGATAATTTTTCCAGAACCCTTTTATCTCTGAGAATTTCCAAGTATTTTTTCCAAGCGTGAGCTCCTCTCTTTCTCTGTGTATTTTTATTGTGGGCGCGTGCAAAAAGCGTATCTCTAATTCTATTCCGTCATCGAGCAGTTTCATGATATCGCGTTCGATTATCTCCTTATTGAATAAAATGTTTTCATGTTCCGTGGCATGACATACTTCTTTTTATTAGGTCATAAAATAAATTCAAAAAAAGTTTAAATACTCTACGGCAATTTCCATAGGAAAATTGGAAGGAGA
>JALULR010000207.1 GCA_027056155.1 DHVE2 group archaeon | reverse complement strand
TTTTCATGCCCTGATATTGGCATATATTCTAAAAAGTTTGCTTCTTGTAATTTTAAGATTTCTATATAAAATTCTAAGATTAAAAATAGAAAATTATTTTTTGAGTTTCCATACTTCCTCCGGCTTAAATACGCCCAGCTCTGTGATTATGCCCGTGATGTACTTAGCAGGTGTAACATCAAATGCGGGGTTTCTTGCTCTGCTCTCTTTCGGCGAGATACGGCACTCACGGCAGAAAAGAACTTCCTCTTCGCTTCTTTCTTCTATTGGAATATCATCGCCCGAGTTTAGTGAAAAATCAAATGTGCTTATGGGCGCAGCCACATAGAACGGAATACCATTTTCCTTGGCTACTACTGCTTTCTCGTAAGTGCCTATCTTATTTGCCACATCACCATTGCTCGTGATTCTATCTGCTCCTACAATGACCATGTCTATTTCTCCCTTACGCATAAAATATCCCGCGGCATTATCTGCGATAATTGCATGCTCAATGCCCTCTTGCACCATCTCCCACGCGGTTAAGCGCGCGCCCTGTAGCCTTGGGCGTGTTTCGTCAACCCACACAAATATTTTTTTACCATCACGGTGTGCTTTGCGAAGGGGCGCGGTGGCAGTGCCCCAGTCCCCCACAGCTAGCGCGCCGGCGTTGCAGTGTGTTAATATTCTATATCCATCTTTTATCAATGCAGCACCATGCTCTCCTATTTTCTCGCATCGGCCAATTATGTCATTTGCGTATTTCTCAGCAGTGGTTGTGGGTTCGGCTCCTCTTTTAATACTATCGCGCATCAGCTCCAATGCAAAAAATAGGTCGTGAGCAGTGGGCCTAGTCTTCCTCAAAATCTCGAATGCGTCATCGATATCTCTTCCTTGCAGAGCAGCTTGCGCCATGCCGTAGGCAGCGGTAATGCCAATAGCTGGCGCTCCACGCACTACCATATCTTTTATCGCATATGCAACCTCTTCTGTAGTTTTTGCCTCAAATATCTCAAACTTTGCAGGAAGCTTGCGCTGGTCAATCAATTTCACAATACCATCTTCAAACCATACTGCACGAAGGTCTCTGCGCTCTCCATTAAGCTCAATTCTCATATAATCACCAAAGGGTAATATGCGACATACTTATAATTTTTAATAGTGTTAGATGGCACAGCCAAAATGATTTTAAGTAGTAAGCTATTGCTCATCTATGCTAGACTCACTGGGCGAATCCCTTCGTAACACACTGCGCAAGATTTCAAAGGCGGGCTATGTTGATAAAAATTTGGTAAAGGAAGTGGTGCGCGACATACAGAGAGCTTTATTAAAAGCAGATGTGGAAGTACATCTAGCTTTGAAGCTTTCAAAGAATGTGGAACGCAGGGCGCTGGAAGAAAAGCCGCCGAGCGGAATGAGCCACAGGGATTTTCTTATCAAAATAATATATGAAGAGCTTGTTGCCATTCTTGGCGAGGAAAAGAGCATTGCACTCAAGCCACAGAAAATCATGCTTGTGGGTTTGTACGGCCAAGGAAAAACCACTTCTGCGGGCAAGCTTGCTAAGTTTTTCCAGAAAAAGGGGCTTAGCGTCGCGTTAGTTGCATGCGATGTCCATCGTCCCGCCGCGTATGACCAGCTAAGCCAACTTGGAGAGAGCATAAAGGTCCCGGTATTCGGT
>JALULR010000206.1 GCA_027056155.1 DHVE2 group archaeon | reverse complement strand
GCATATGCGCGAAGTTTTAGAGTATTTGAACACATCTTCTTTTGTTTCTTTTTACATTTCTTTTTCCCCCGGATTTCTCTTGAGAGTGGATATCCCATCATTTGTAATAGGCATACAAAAAAAGATGCAAGATATATACTGGCCCCAAGTGATTGATGAAAATATATCTGATATAATCAGCATAATAAAAAGCGAGCACGGTGACGGCTACGTGCATAATATACATCTCTACGCGGCAGATTTGGACGCACGACTGCCATACAGAGAGTTTATGAGCAAATATTATCCTCTGATAGAACGCGATTTAGAGCTAAACGCGTCCACTGGTGATTATAGATATATATGGAGAGGTGACTGATAATGGAAGAAATAGGAATGGTTGTAGGAAACACGGAAACTGGAAAATTCATAGTAGCATTGCCAAAAGAGACCGATGTGATGGAAAACGAATACGTAGTTACCGAAGTGCGTGAGCGCGAGGCAAAAAGAGAGGTGGTTGGTCGAATTATGCTAATGGGTGCATTATCCGAGATTTTAACTCAAAATACTACTTACGAGTCTCTCGCCAAGCTCGTTGAAAGGGACATAGATGTGCCGAAAGTATATGCAGAGGTAGAGACGCTTGGGTACTTAGATGGCAAATCAGTGAGATTCCCGAGAAATCCTCCAATGCCCGGCGTAAAGGTATATCGTGCATCAAAAGAATTGCTCGATTCGTTTTACTATGTGGGTGATATGCCGCTTCACATAGGCACGCTTCTAACCCGCGAAGATGTGAACATTAATCTCAATCCAAAAGGATTTTTGAGGCATATCGCGGTTATTGGACAGACCGGCAGTGGAAAGAGCTATACTACCGGTGTGTTAATAGAAGAACTATACGAGAAGGGAGCAAGCATAGTGATAATAGACCCCCATGCAGATTATGTTAGAATGAACAAAGATAAAGAAGGCAATGAGATAATTCCCAGATTTGCGGTGTTTAGAAATGCAATGAGCATAAGCAGATTTGACGACATAGATACTGAGCCGCTAACAATTTCGCCTGCAGATATGACTGGCGATGAAGTTGCAGATATACTCGGCATACCCCCAAATGGAAGCAGAATGATTGGCCTTATTTCTGCCATTATGGATTCTCTAGAAGGGGAGAGCTTTACATACGAGGACTTAAAGGAGAGAGTAAGAAATATAGCAAATAAAAAAGTAAAGCCTCCCGGCTCGTACAAGATAGATGATGCGCTAAATGTTTTAAGATACATGAAGCTTGCAGAAAAAAGAGGCATGACTGGTGTATTTTCAGCTGAGACCACATCTCTAGATAAAATTATCAAACCACAGCATATTTCAGTGCTTGACCTTTCAGGGCTAAGAAGTGAGATTCAAGAAACAATCGCAAACATATTTTTAACCAAGCTCTACGAGAACAATACCAGAAATAAGGATAGCATGCCTGTTTTTGTAGTAATCGAAGAAGCGCATACTTTTGTACCGGGGAGCAGAGGAGCGAAGTCCAAGAGCATAATAAAAAAGATTGCCGGTGAAGGAAGAAAATTTGGCGTGCTTTTGACACTTATAACTCAGCGCCCTCACAAAATTGACCAAGATGCACTATCGCAGGCAAACAGTTACATTGTAATGAGACTAAACAACAGTGAAGA
>JALULR010000205.1 GCA_027056155.1 DHVE2 group archaeon | reverse complement strand
CTTAGCGCGAACGAAATAAAAGAGCTTTATTACATGTATGCGCCCAAAGCCCTCTGAACATGTTTTTCATAATCTCATTCTTATATTTCATGTTTTCTCTCCTATTATGCAACAGAGCACGTGAGCATTGGCAATTTTTAATTTATGCCTTTCGAAATCATGCGCGTTTAAACAAGGTAAATAGCTATATTTTAATAAGATAGAGTTTTGGATTGAAACTTATTTATGTAATAAAGCAATATCCAACTGCAGTGCGCTTGGGAGGTGTCTAAATGCTTGGCGAAAATAATCGAGCGTATGGATACTCAAAAATGGCAATGCTCATGTTTGCAGTTGTAGCTATGTTTTTTACGCCGGTTGCAATGAACGGTACCCATGCAAATAAATTGATGCCGGAGAGAGACCTAAATGCTGGTCTCGTTGCTTACTGGAACTTTGACGAAGGCTCAGGTAATGTGCTGCACGATGTGAGCGGGCACGGCAACGATGGCACAATTTACGGCGCAACGTGGGTTGATGGAGTGCATGGCAAGGCTCTGAGTTTTAATGGAAACGAGGATTATGTTAAAATCAATAGTAACCTACTTAACCAACTGCCATTAACTATTTCAGGGTGGGTAAAACCTGAGGTGAGGAGTGATTATGGTTATACTACTCAGTTTCCAAATAACGTAATAAGTAATGATTATCCAGGAAGTAGTGGTATGGGATTTGGCGTAAATATGTGGAGGCACAATACTATGATTACGGTAGAGTATCAGGGGCATATTGGAGAAAAAGCATCTTTTGTACGTATTACAAATGTGTCTTTTGTGCAGTCAACATGGCATTTTGTGGTGGTTACATATACCATTGGTAACTTCTGGCTGTATGTTGATGGTAAGGAAATATATCACCTAAATTTTACGCAAGAGGCTCTAGATGGAGTTAACTATATACGAATTGGAAAACATAATGATGATTCATATCGCTATGCTACTACACGTTTCTTCAAAGGTGCAGTAGATGAACTGCGCATCTACAACCGCGCTCTTAGCGCGAACGAAATAAAAGAGCTTTATTACATGTATGCGCCCAAAGCACCGCAGTCGTTGAGTGGCATGGCAAAAAGCGATGGCATACATTTAGAATGGCATGCGCCTGCCAATGCTGATATAGTGCTCGTGTCAGAATACGATATTTATCGAAGTAATGATGGTACACACTTCGTGAAAATTGCAACTGTGCATGATTCCACCTACCAGGACCATGATGTTGTGAAAGGTGCCAAGTATTATTACTATGTAGTAGCTAAAACTTCCAGCGGGGTAATGGGAGATAAAAGCCAGATCGTTAGCGTAAAATACACCGTGCCTGCGCAGTCCCAGAGCTCTGGTGGCTCCAATGGCGGAAACAACGGCTTGCCTCCATTATTGTTATGGTCAATAATTGGTGCCATAGCTGCTGCTGTGGTAATTATTGCTGTAGTTTTACTCTTAAAAAAGAAAAAGCAGCCTCCGTATGGCGCCCAGAGCGGTGTGCAAGGAAATCAGCAATATTTTCCACAAGAACAAAATTACAGCCCACCACAGCAGGGAAATGACGGGGCTGATGAGTGGAGCTAGAATCGCTGGTAAATGCCTAAGTTATTACTTATCTTCTAATTTTTTCATCACTATATTTT
>JALULR010000204.1 GCA_027056155.1 DHVE2 group archaeon | reverse complement strand
TTTTAGCAATGCTCTGGGAATTCACGCGTACATGAACGATGCAAGCGCAGGGCAAATTGAGATAAACTACAATGGATTTGGGTTCAACTCCCGGGAAGCAGTTAAAATTGAAGGCACAAACTCGGTGGATATATACGGTAATTATTTTTACAAAAACGATGGCTCTACAGATAGATACAATTCTACGCACCCGCAGGCCACACAGGACGCCTCATCGGGTATACAGTGGTATTTATACGATTCCAACCCCGATCACTGTGTGGGTAATTTCTGGTATGATTGGGCGGAAAATAACAATACTAACTATAACAAAAATTCGAATGGACATACCTACTTTATTCCGTGGGCATATCCAATTTTGGACGCAAAAGATTACTCTCTGGCGCGTAATTACGACCCATACTCAGTGAAGGGCTTTCACCATGACGCAGTTAATATAAGTGATATAGGTGGCGTATCTCGGGCAGTATTAAACCCGTCAATAGGTTATGTCGGGTGGAATGATCGAAGAGAAGATGTCATTACCGGTCTGGAAATTAATGGCACTAATGCGGGTGCACCCACAGGATACGGATTATTATTGAATAATATTGATAATGGACATATTAAATTGAGAATTGATGGATTGATTATACACAATGTGACAACTCTCGGCTCTACTATGCCATGGTGGAAGCAGGGAAACGGCGTGGCGTTGAATAATACATATGCAAATACCATTTACATATCACACATGGACATATACAACTGTCACGCAAATGGGATAGGTATAGACCATGCAATTACTAATGCGACAATAGATGATACATGGATCCATGACGGTGCAAGCGGCTCTACGGGGCTTTTTGTGTATCGGAATGATAATAACGTGATTATGTTCAACAGCACAATCGAGCATCAGGGCCACTGGGGCGTGTTTCTCGGAGGTGATGATTTAGATTTGGGTTTATTCAACAACATAATCGCGTACAATAACATGGGCATAAATATGCCGTCAGGATTGAGCGACATATTTTTGTGGGTAGATTACAATTCATTCTTCCAAAACTCAAACTATGCAATAAATTTGCCAAACAACATGTATTCAAATATGAGCATTGCAGATAATATATTTTATAAAAACCACGACTCTGGGAGCTCGTTTAACCCGGGATATGTGCAGATTTATGCGGCAAAATACAGCAATTTCAGCAATTATGATGTATTCACACATCAGAGGGGAAATTACTACCACGACTGGGTAAATAACAACAAATCAAATGATATGGATAGAGATGGAATAATCGACTGGGGCTACAAATTAGATGGTGGTAACATCGTGGATAGCGCGCCAAGGCGGTGGGTTGATTTCTGGTTGGTGAGCGAATATTACGATGGATATTACGGAGTATATAAAGAAAAACTAAGCCCCGGAATGATGTATTTTGACCAGAATAATGTGGGCGTCATAACCACCCGCGGCACGGCATACGGGCTATCGGGATATAATGGCAACTATTACATCATTGGCTGGCGCAATATGGCAAATTACACAGATAACGGAGGAAATAAGTATGGACTTTACATCAGTGGCAATTTCACACAACACGTCAATATATACGATGTGAATATCACCGGCTCCTCGGAAGGCATGTATGTTGAGTATGTGGACACTGCCAATATTGTGTGGAGCACTGCTTACAATAATGCTAAAGCAGGAATTGACATTGAAGTGGTGCCTACTGTGTATGTAGCATATACGAGAGCATACGCCAACAATTATGGAATAAATATAACCTGCGACCTCAATATATCTGGTGCATTGGCAGAAGTATATGAAAATATGATTTACGAAAATCATAAAAACGGATTGAGTGTATCCTCATACTTTGGTCCAAACTCTCTGTTTATTTACGACAACTACATCTTCGGGAATAGCATTGGTTTATACGGGCATAAATTATTTAATAATGCCATAACAAATAATGGCTTTTCGTACAACACAAACTACGGAGTAATGTTAAAAAATAGCAATGGCAATCGAATTTACGGAAATGCATTCTACTACAACAATTATACAAAAACATCATATTCTCCAGAGAACAGCCAAGCATACGACAACGGAAACAATCACTGGAACTCAACCACTAGTGGTAATTACTGGCATGACTTCTCAATGAACAACATGAGCAATGATAACAACCACGATGATGTAATCGATTACAAATACCGCATCGCAGGAGGAACTGTAGACGATAATTATCCACTTTTATTCATGCAAAGAAATGCTATAAAGATTGAAAATGTTAATGAGCTGAACTGGGCACATGGGTACATTGGAGGCGATGGAAGCATTGATTATCCCTATCTCGTAGTGGGCTGGAAGATAGAAGGTGGAAGCGATAATGGAATTTATATGGCAAATATATCCGGCAATATGTATATCAAAATAGACCATTGCATGGTAAATCAGACATCTGCCATAGGTATATATATTTATCAAATGGCGCCACGGTGGTTTACCGTGGATAATGTTATTTCGGAGAATAATCAGTATAGCGGTGTGCGTGTGGCTTATTCATACAGTGTAACGCTCAATAACGCAACTCTCATAAATAATAGGCAGCACGGAGCAATAGCGTTCTGGAGTCAATATGTTGAGGCCTTTTACTCAAACATGAGCGAGAACATGTATCAGGGATTCGATGCTTATGCCTCATACGATATAGACATTGAAAATAGCACGATGTATAAAAATGGATTTAGTGGGATAAATATAGAACAAACGGATATCACGAATACAAATTATGGAAAGATTGTAAATAACACTCTGCGATTGAATACAAAGTATGGCGTGAGCATGGTGGAATCTACTGGCTTTGTCATATACAACAACATCTTCGACAGGAACAATGGCTCCTCTGGAGACGGAAATTACGATCCGCACCATATACAGGCATACGATGATTCACCACAGTACAAGAACCTATGGAACACATCAACGCAGGGCAACTGCTGGAGCGATTACTCGGGTACAGGCGCTTATGACATCGCTGGCGGGAACTCAAAAGATTACCAGCCCACATGCAATTTTGTGCCCGAGCTTCACAGTTACATCTTTGTTGCTATTGCACTCCTCCTCGGACTTGCAATATTTCGGAGGAGACACCACTAACTTTTTATTATTTTTTAAGTAATTCTAAGTATCAAATGATGCATGCATCAAACAATTATATATATGTTATTTACATACATGACGCTGGTGTTTAATATGAAATGGAGCAAGAGGAGCCTGATTGTTATAATTGTAGTGCTGGACTTGGTATTTAGTGCATGGTTTGTAGCGACTATGCACTCAGGAATGCAGAGCAAAAATGCGGAAGAGATTACTGTGCGTGATGACTATAAATTTCCTAAGCCGAACCACGATCCTGTGAAAATAACGAGCGATGCAGATTTTACCTCGGCGAATGGTGTAACCGGTGGTAGCGGAACCGCTGACGATCCGTATATAATATCCGGGTTAATAATCGACGGTAAAAATGCGGGATACGGGATATACATCACAGGAACAACGAAGAATTTCACAATAATGAATTGCGAGGTTTTCAACGCAAGCGGCGGGGATTACTCACCGAGCGCCCCAAACTCTGGATTGGTACTTTATAATTTAAAGGCATATACAATAGATATATTGGCTAATTCCCTGCATCATAACCTTGCGGCGGGATTGCATATATCAACTGTGACCGCTCAGTCAATATACATAGACGCAGACACGCAGGGAAGAGGCAATAGAATTTTCTTAAATGGCAGAGGTGGTATATATGTGTCTTCCACCACGGGTTTGACAAGTATTTATAAAAACATGATATTTAATAACCATGTTGGTATTCAAATGACCTCCTCTGGCGCTGGAAGCGGTAAAACAATGTACATACACTATAATGGCATATCTAATAACCTTTATGAAGGGATACAGCTAAGCTCTACCACGGATAGTATTAAAATATACAATAATGTGTTTTACAAAAATTATGGTACCAATGGATATTTTAACAGTAGCAAGAGTCAAGCATCTCAAACAGGCTGCTCTGGAGTTACCTGGAATGAGAATTTCTGGTACGACCTTGCGGAAAACAACGAAACAAATTACAACACATCTACCATGAAAATAGGCATACCCTATTCAATAGGGGGAAGCGACGGCGCAAAGGATGACAACCCCGTGAAGGGTGTGCCACATAATCCAATTGAAGTAAATTTAAACAAGCATTCAAACGATGATAACGTAACGTTCAGCGTGATGAACGGAGGAGTAGTCGGAGGCTTAGGAACTCAGGAGTATCCGTACATAATATCAGGATGGAACCTAACCGGCGTTAGGGATATGGGCGGATACACTACGAAAGATGGATATGGACTGATGCTAAACAACAGTCTTGGATATAGATACCTGATTGTAGATGGTCTGGTTGTTCATGATGTTGTTAAAAATGACCAAGGCTATACAGACATTGTACGCTCTGGGATAGGCATCGTGGATAACATGACCGGGCATAATGCGCATATGATACTTACAAACCTGAGTATATACGGCTGCGCTAACTACGGAATTTATGTGAGAGGTGATGTAGGAGAAACCAATGAGCCAATATTTCTAATAAACAACAGCTATATCCACAACAATCTTGCAGGAATAGGTCTTTTCGATTACCCGGGCGCATATGAGCCAGATGTGTATGTTGAAAATACAACAATTGATTCACACAGTCATGGCGGGATGTATATAACAATGGGCACTGTTATAGGGGAATACTTGAGTGTATCAAATAACGATGTTGGTGTGGACGCAGAAGACTACGGAGATGTTGATATATCATATTCTTCGTTTTACAAAAACACTCGCTGGGGCGTGCGCTTTGGTACGGGCACTTCCGGGTCCAATGTTTCTGAAAGTATATTCTACGAAAACAACGGGGCCACTGGCATATATTCATCCAGTCACATACAGGTATACTCCGCTGAATCGTCCAACCATATATGGGAAAACATGTATTACGACTGGGTAAATAACAACAATACCAATGACTTTGATAATGACGGAGTGATTGACTGGGCATATACTGCTGAGGGTAGCGGCGGTATCGTTGATGCGCATCCTGTAAAATGGGTGCATATATCACACCCGCTCGTTATAGACGGTGATGAATACCTCAACAAAGCGCCGTACCATGGCGTGTGGTCGGGAATAATTGGCGGCTCCGGAAGCATGAGCGACGAATACCTCGTAATAGGATGGAACGTTACAGAAGTTGGAATTAATATAGCTACAATAAACGTAATGAACATTCACCACAACTATGTAATCATAAATAACGTACGTACAGAAAGTGGAGACCATGGCGATGGCGTATACCTGTTCAACGATACCGCCACAGTGAAGGTTACAAAGTCCCAGATAATAAATTGTTATTATGTGGGAATAAGAATCTCGCAGACACCATATTTCAGCATTGACCATAATATCATTACTGGCTCAAATGAAATAGCGGGAATAGAGATATACTCATCTCAAAATGGATTGGGTATAGTGCAGTATAACAGCATATCAAAGAGTCTTGCGAGCAGTGCAAGCGGCATATATATAAATGACCATTCCTCATCGTATCTGGGAAGCATTCAGGTGCGATATAACCAGATATTTGGCAATACAGAGGGAATATATGTGCGTGATTCCAGTGGCATTGAAATATACGACAATGGAATTGCATATAACAAGGGATACGGCATAGAATTAGATAGTTCTAATAACAATGAAATTACGGGCAATATATTCTATCACAACAACCATACATACAGCACCTTTGCGAAAGGATACTATCAGGCGTATGATAATGGAGACAACGATTGGAATGGCTCCTCTTACGGCAATTACTGGAACGACTGGGCGCTTAACAATGACACTAATACTGAGTATGCAAATCCGAATATAGTAAAATATCCATATCACATATACGGCGGCTCAAACAAAGATGGTTATCCGTACAAAAACATACCAAGCAATCCAATAAGAATTGATAATCAGGGAGAACTGGACTGGAACCACGGCATAGCCGCAGGGGACGGTAGCTCAGCGTATCCATACGTGATGGCGTCATGGAGCATTGATAACAACAATAATGGATACGGTATTTATGTTGGTAATCTTACAGGACCAATATACTTTGCAATGGAGAACGTAATTATGGCTACCACCACCGGCGGAAGTAGCAGTGATATATACCACAGCAACTCTGGTATAATTATTTACAACTATTCTGGAGAGAAGATGGGTATATACTTCAGTACCTCATACGGCAACGATGGTGACGGGCTGCGAGTCTATAATTCATGGGATATAGATGTATATCGCTCATTGTTCCAGAGCAACAAAGGAGACGGCATTGATATCACCAACACGCAGTATATAGACATAGAGTATGCTAACTGCAGTGAAAATCAGCTTAGCGGGATATTCGTATCTGACTCCCATAGCGTTAATGTTGAGTACAGTACATTCTATAAGAACAAAGGTGAAGGCATTTGGATGAGCAACACCGACAACGGAGGCGGATACGGGTTAATATACAACAACACGTTCAAGAATAACACAGAATACGGAGTTGCTCTGACGAGCTCGAATGAATTCTTAGTGACCAAAAACATATTTATAAACAATCATAACAACAACACGCAGGGATACGATGACTCTTCAACAGAGTACACTAACCGCTGGAACTCGTCCTCGGAGGGTAACTGCTGGAGCGACTACTCCGGCACTGGGCCATACGCAATTGGAGGCGGAAGTGAGCATGATTACTGGGCGCAGCAGTGCTCGTCTACCAATGTTCCCGAATTTAATAGCCTGCCATTTGCGGTTCTGGCTTTTGTGGCACTTTTAGTGCTATATCGGAGAAGAAACACAAAGAAATAGCACTCTTTCTTATCTTTTTTAATT
>JALULR010000203.1 GCA_027056155.1 DHVE2 group archaeon | reverse complement strand
CCAGATGGACTACGCTAAAGCGCCATTTTACTTTAAAATATTAATTGACAAGTTTGAATGCCCCTTAGCGGAGGAGTTTCTCTCGTATCCTCTCGAAAAAAACGCAAATAAGCACGGATTCAAGCTAACCAAAAAGCGAGAGTACGTAAAGCGGTTGTTTCAGTACACAGAGTTAACACTGAGAGGATAGCAAGTGGCTTAGATTCTCAGAAGCCCTAACCAGCCGATAGATGCAAGATATAAGTATAAGAAGAAAATGAGCAATCCCACTGCGGACATAATTAACCCCACTTTGAAATTTGATGCTCTCTCTTTAAGTTCTGCATTTTTCAATTCGCTATAACCCGTGCTTACATGGCGTGAGTATTTCCACTTGACCATGGCGTTTCCGGTGTTCATGAAAGATGTAACGCCCATGAGCATCAGTAACAAACCTAAAATCATGAGGAAGAACACATTTAATATGCTAAGCGCTACTATAGCAACGATAATGGTAATTACTACCTTTTCTCTCTTTTTCTTCCTTTTTTTGATTAGCTGGCGTATTAGCTCATCATCATTGGTCATGCATATTCTGTCCAAGATTTCTTTAATTGATTTATAGTTTATCTGTTTTTGAAATTGATGAACTCTATTTTCTTATAACTAGCCGTACAATATCTTCGTCTTCCACCACATGGTCTAGACCCACGTGCTGTCCCGGAAATTTCACACTTTTACCCCAAACCATGGCATATCTGAATTTCTTGGCAAAGTCTCGGTGAATAGAGTTGCATACATCTTCGATGGTTGCACCTTTTTTTAGTATTAGTGGCGCTGCGTAGTCAATCTTTCCGCTCTGAGGCTTGAGATATACTCGTATCAGGCCTATCTTTTCGAACATGCTGTTTTTGAGTTCTTCTATACCCTGTCCCTCTGCTGCGGAGATAAACAAAGGCTCCCACTCAGAGAACTCTTTTTTCAAGCTATCAATTATATCATCATTCGCTATGTCTATCTTATTTATAACCAATATTGCGGGGATATACACTCTGTTTCCTGCCAGATGGTCTAGAAAATCTTCCACGCTAATTGGGTCTTTTATTAGTATCTCTGCGTTGCGGTACCCAAACTCCCATGCTATCTCTCTAAGTGCGTCTTCATTTACCTCTAGCTCGATTGTGCTGGCTATTTTTATTCCTCCACGCTCTGTTCTTTTTATGCTTATGTTTGGCTTTTTCTTGTTTAATCGTATTCCGAATTCGTAGAGCTCTTTCAATATTATGTGTAGGTCGTAGTTGTACACATCTACCATTAGCATTATCAAGTCTGAGTCCCGTGCTATGCTGAGTATCTCACGACCATTGCCTCGTCCTTTTGCAGCGCCTTCTATCAAGCCAGGCATGTCTAGGATTTGAATCTCTGCACCTTTGTGTTTCAATATGCCCGGGTGCACATCTAGCGTTGTAAATGCGTAATCTCCTACTTCGCTTTTTGCGTTGGTAAGGCGATTGAATAGCATGCTCTTTCCCACGCTTGGAGGCCCAAGTAATGATACACGTGCGTTGCCCTGCTTTTTCACACCTTCGCGTGATATTCTCTTTTTTTCTCTCCTCTTTTGCTCGTCAAGTTGCTTTTTTAAAAATGTTAAACGTGCTTTAAGCTTCAAAATATGCTTCTCTGTGGACTTATTGTACTTTGT
>JALULR010000202.1 GCA_027056155.1 DHVE2 group archaeon | reverse complement strand
GAATTAGACCATGGTGGGATTGAAATTCTCAGTATGATCTAAAATCAGGAGAAAGCGGATACATAGTTAGAATTAGACCATGGTGGGATTGAAATATGGTATGAATTTGCGTATGTTGTAGGAGGCGATTGAGTTAGAATTAGACCATGGTGGGATTGAAATTAGGAGCATCAAAAAATATAGATGTTTTAATAGGATAGTTAGAATTAGACCATGGTGGGATTGAAATCGATAAAATAAACATATTAAAGAGCTTGGGCTTGGAAGGTTAGAATTAGACCATGGTGGGATTGAAATGCCATACTTGCCTAAATGCTTCATACTCACTTCTTCAGTTAGAATTAGACCATGGTGGGATTGAAATGAAACTTATGGCTATCCAATACCACACACCACTACATTAAGTTAGAATTAGACCATGGTGGGATTGAAATTAGAGAACACCGCACAGCCAGTAGTGATTGCACCAGAGATAGTTAGAATTAGACCATGGTGGGATTGAAATGATTTCTATGAGATGCTTATGCACCGTTACGGATACCTTGTTAGAATTAGACCATGGTGGGATTGAAATAAAGAATTTCAATTACAATCTTCTTCGTGATCTCGAAGCGGTTAGAATTAGACCATGGTGGGATTGAAATATAAAGTAAGTAAGAATGAGCTCCAAAACTGGATTTATCAGTAATAGCTAGGCCCGAGAGAGAATAAAATAGAATTAGAGAGAATGAAACATGTTGAAAAGCGAGACCATGATACGGGGCTCTCTAACCCTACAAGCAGGCTTGCGAGAAGAGAGCTTTTCGCCGAACATTCGCTTCATTGCAGAAAACACAGCTTCCACCCGCCAGCGTTTAGTATATCCAGCTCTCTTCTCTCTGCACTAATACTGCTCTTCTTCTCGCCGGCGATGCGCGAGAAATAGAAGAATAATTGCTACACACCTTAAAAAGCGGCTTCTGCCCGCTTCTGCCTGCACATTCTCTCTCCATCTGTTATCACGTGCACCTTTACCCATTTCTTTCTTCTTCTCACCTCATGCTTATACTCTGTGTACTCTGTACTACTACCCATTTGAACTCCTCTGGAGTATACTATGAATATGTCTCCTTTTATATTCATTTCTTAAAATCTTTCCTCTATTCTTCGCTCTATTGTAGTGTGGTCAGGTGTGGGAAATCTTGGTATCACTTTATTTAGTTTCCAGCACAGCCCCTCTAAGAGCCGGTAATTTTGAAAGACTGGATACAGCTTCGCGAGAAATCTAAATTTACAAAATTCAAATAGAACAGTATTTCTCCACGCTTTACCAGCTTCTCTTTTTACTCTCTCCCTCTGAACATGTTTTCTATCGCATTGTGCAACAAAGCACACAGTATCTAATAATATGGATATAAGCGAGAGAAAAGCGAGAGAATAAGCACAGACGATGCATCATTCAATAGCATATTCAGCAACACTGTATTCAACAACAAGTTTGTAATATTTTTATAAATAAATCATAAACAATATATTAGAATACAACACCGTATACGGTAACAAGGAGATTGGCGTAGCAGTATACACCAACTCTCACGAAAATATTATTGTCTACAATATTGCTCAAAATAACCCTAATGGTGTGTTACAAAGGAATCACAGTACAAATCAATTAAAAAAAACACGCTTTACTACAATTACAATAGCGGCGTTTGTTT
>JALULR010000201.1 GCA_027056155.1 DHVE2 group archaeon | reverse complement strand
TTAGCGGAGTGCCATCTGGCTGTCTGATTATGCTCAAAAATTGGTAAAGAGTGTTGTATCCATCAATTGCCACGACCCTTCCTTTCAAATCCGTAAATTTAATCTCTTTTTTCAAGAGTATGTCACCAAGCTCCACGCCCATTTTTAGCACCGTGCGATTATTACATTCACCGATTTATTTTTAATGGTGGACACATTTGGGAAGCAAAGAGTAAATATAACGTAGACTTGAAGCTTTCTGATGATCAAAAGAGTGCTCATTCCAACCGATGGATTTGGTCTCGAGGATCATGTGATTGAGTATATGGCTAAGGCGTTTCCCTTCGCAGATTTTCATGTAATTAGCGTGGTTAATACATACGAGAGAGGGGTGCAGCTCACAAATTTGCTCTACGATGAAATGCAAGATGCTTCAATGAAGGCAGTTAGAGAGGCAGAGGAGAAACTACATAGTTTGGGCATTCACAATGTGAAGAATAGAGTTGCAGAGGGGCTACCATCACGAGAGATAGTTAGATACGCTAAGCTCAACGATGTGGACCTTATTGCCATGCGGGTTTACGGGAGAAAGAGCACAGCATCGGCACATCGTCTAGGCTCTACGGTGCATAATGTATTAAAGATAAGCCCCATTCCGGTACTTACTCTGGCAGATAGATGCGATAGAGTGCCCATAAAGCGGCTTCTCCTGCTCACTGATGGCACTGCTAAGACAAAAAGAGCAGAGAATTTTGCAATTTTGCTATCGTCGTCGTATAATTTAGAGATGGAGGTAATTTACTTTTCCAAATATAGTAATGAGTCAGGTGAAAAAATATTAAAGAACGTGGAATGGAAGGCAAATTATTGGAACGTGAGAATTGAGAAAAAAATTGTTGAAGACGAACCTAAGAAAATTTTTGAGCATCTTGGTGAGAATGATATAGTTGTAATGGGCACTGGTAAAAAAGGTTATTTATCTCCGAAAGTTGGGCATGTGTCCCTATACATGGCCACTCATTCCCCGATACCCGTTATATTTGTAAGAAAACTCAAAGAGAGGTGGTCAAAACGGATATCACGCAGATAGTTACCTTGGGTATATTCATATTTGCATATATCCTCATTTTTAGCGGTAAAATGGATAGAATGACCGCTGCATTAATTGGCGTAATTACTATGTTAGCTGCTGGATATGCTCTGCATTTTATGGATTTTGAAGATATGCTCGATTATGTGAATTGGGAAGTTATTATCCTTCTCTTTGGTATGATGACCTTTGTAGGCGAGCTTGCTCGCACCGGATTCTTCAAGTTTCTCGGGTTAAAAACTATAAAACTTGCAAAAGGCAAGCCGTGGCTTATGTTTGTATATTTAACCACAATTACTGCAGTAGTTTCAATGTTCATTGATAATGTAACTACTGTGTTATTAATGATTCCATTAACGGCAGAAGCATGCGAGATGATAAATATAAATCCAATACCTTTGATATTAGGTGAGGCTGTGTTTTCAAATATAGGAGGTACTGCAACCCTTATTGGTGACCCCCCAAACATACTTGTGGGTATTGCAGCAGGTCTCACCTTTGATGCTTTTATTGTAAATCTTATTGTCCCTGTTATTTCAAGCATAATTGTATCTCTTATTCTTGTAAAATTAATCTATAAAAAATGGTTAAAATCCGAACCAAAAAACGTGCATGAGCTAATGAAAATTGACGAATGGACTTATGTAAAAAATGTCAGAAAGATGAAAATTTTGCTTGTGCTCTTATTAATAATGATTGCTTTTTTTGCAACGGGGTCTTATACTCACATACCTGTTGCCTTTGTTGCATTAGCGGGAGGTACAATTGCACTTGCGCTATCTAAAAAGACTCCCGAAGAAGTTTTAAAGGCTGTAGAGTGGCCTACACTTGTATTTTTCATTGGATTATTTGTTCTTGTTGGCGGATTGCAAGAAACCGGATTGCTAACACAGATGGCAAATGCGATATCCTCTGTCTCGTCAAATCCATTTATAATTGCTATTATGATTCTTTGGGTTGCGGGATTGTCATCGTCCGTGGTGGATAATATACCCATTACAGCTGCATTGATACCCGTAGTTGCAGATTTAAATGCAACATATCACACAAGTATGCTATGGTGGGCTCTTGTTATTGGTGCAGATATTGGTGGAAATATAACCCCAATAGGCTCATCTGCGGGCGTAATAAGTATGGGTCTTGCTAAGAAGATAGGTTATGATATAAAAAATAAAGAGTGGACAAAGATGGGTACCACAACAGGCATTGCGAGCTTAGTTGTTGGTACCTTCTCTCTGTTCCTCATTGCACTCATTTAAGTATTATTCTCGCATCTACTACTTTTAATCCATTTTCGTATACCATTACTGGATTTGCGTCAACTTCTTTGATGTATTCTCTGAAATCCCACACAAGCTGTGAGAGTCTGCTTATAGCCTCTGCTAGCGCTGTCAAATCCCTTGGCTTCTCGCCTCTTGCGCCTCTGAGAACTTTGTAGCCTTTTATCTCGCTTATCATGTCCTTTGATTCGTCCGCAGAGAAGGGTGCAATGCGGAAAGTCACATCTTTCAATATCTCTACGAATATGCCTCCGAGGCCAAACATAACCGTGGGCCCAAACTGTTTGTCGTACACGCTTCCGATAATTGTTTCTGTGCCCCATGGCTCCATGTGCTGCACATACACACCGTGAATCTCAGCATGTGGGTCGTATTGCTTTGCATTTTCAATTATGTCATGGAACGCTTGTCGCACTTCATCATCGTTGTTAAGATTCACCTTCACACCACCTGCGTCGCTTTTGTGTATTATCTGCGGTGAGACAATCTTCATAACCACGGGGTACTCAACAGCTTGTGCAATTTTTACTGCTTCTTCCTCGCTCTTTGCCATCTTGCCCTTGGGTACAGGCAATCCGTAAGCTGCAAATACCTCTTTTGCCTCCGGCTCGGTGAGTATTTTGCGCTCAGACGCGAGCACTCTGTGTATTATAGCTTCTACACGCTCTTTATTTACCGTATAGGGCTCAAATTCGGTATGCTCTTTTTCAAGGTATTTCCCGTATGTTCTCAAAGAGGCTATGGCTCTAACAGCTGCGTCTGGGCTCTTGTAGTAGGGTATGCCATTTTCTATTAGCCATTCACCGGCTTTCACGCTTGCTTCTCCGCCAGTGTAATTCACTATTACCGGCTTATTAACACCTGCTTCTTCAATTGCTTTTTTAATGTTCTTTGATATTTCTAGCGGGTCTGTAAATGATGTTTCGCAGAATAGCACAACTACGCCATCAACCCAGTCATGCATCAAGCCATCTTTCACTGAGCCATAGTACTGCTGGGCGTCTGCCATGCCCGTGAGGTCTACAGGATTTTTTGGGCTTCCAAATTCTGGCATGTGTTTCATCATCAACAGTTTTAGGTCATCAGGGGCATCTTTTATGGGTATGCCGTACTTCTCAGCAGCATCCGTTGCTAGTACACCTACACCGCCACCGTTGGTGACTATTAGTAGGTGGTCTCCTTTCATTGGTGGTTGAAGTGCTAGTGCCATTGTTTCGTCAAAAAGCGCATCTAAGTTCTCAGCACGGACAACATGGCCCTGCTTGAACGCTGCATCGTAAATCTTCGTGCTTCCCGCCAAGCTTCCTGTGTGTGAGGCTGCTGCCGCAGCTCCTCTTTGCGATACTCCCGCTTTGAGCGCAATTATTGGTTTCTTTGAGTTTCTAGATTTCTCTAAGAATTTGCGGCCGTCTTTTACACCTTCCATATACAACGAGATAACATTGGTATCTGGGTCTTCGTTGAAATATTCAATCAAATCGCCAAAGTTCAAGTCTGCCATATTCCCAATGCTAATCATATGCGAGATGCCTACCTTATCGCTCCAAGTCCTTGCGTCCATAGCAATGAGCAACGCGCCGCTCTGCGATATGAGCGCTGCCTTGCCCGAGTATGGAAGATATGGACCAAATGATGCATTTGCTTTTAGTGGGTTGTTCATTATGCCTACAACATTGGGTCCGAGAATTCTCATGTTGTATTTTTTAGCAATTTCCACAACTTGGTCCTCGAGGTCTTTGCGTCCCACTTCGCTAAATCCTGAGGCGATAATAACGAGGCCTTTCACTCCTTTTTTACCGCAATCCTCGGCCACAGCGGGTACGTACTTTGCAGGCACTACTATTAGCGCGATATCTATTTCGTCAGGTATATCAAGAATGCTGTGGTAGCATTTAATGCCTTTAATTTCGTCAGCTTTTGGATTCACTGGATATATCTTCCCTTCATAGCCAGACTCGATGAGATTTTTAACACACTGATGTCCTATTGCTTTGGGGTCTCTGCTTGCACCGACGATTGCTATACTTTTCGGTTTGAATATGGGGTCTAGATTATTCATTTTATTACCTCCTTGTTTTGTTCTTGGCGGGGCATGGCAGTATTCCATAATAAGTTTAATATTCGTCTAAAAGCGAATTTGCAATGGTTGATGGTTAAAAGGGATAATTATAAATACCGCTACGGAATTCAATGCGCGGCGATGGGTGAAAAAATTGTGCATTTGAAGCTTAGCGAGCACCCAGAGGTCACCATTGGAGAGGTAGTTGAAATTATGCAAGAGCTTGCAAAGAAGTATCCGGACAGGGAGATTTTTTTAGATGGTGACGAAAACGCCATTTGCTCTAGGCCCAAAAAGCCGGAGTAGCTAGGGTATTAGGTAAGAGAAGAAATAAAAGGCCACAGCTGCTAGTCCTAGTATTATTAATGCGAGTATTATCCAAAGAAGGAGCTTGAGGAAGAGCTTTAAAATACCCAATAGCGCAAGTATGATGATTATTATTGCGGCGCAACAAAGTAGGCTCATAATAGGTATAACAAGCTCACTTTATATAACTATTTTGGAGTGCCAAGGTATCATTTGACTTACGCATGCGCAAGCGTTAAAAATACACCAAACTCTTTTATTTTTCCTCGTTTTATTGGTAATTATGATAATCGCAGAGCTTACTTTAACGCCTTTGGGTGTGGGCACGAGCGTATCAAGTTATGTGCGTGCTGCGTTTGAGGTGATACGCGCTTCAGGATTGAAATATGAGCTTACTCCGATGAGCACTATAATAGAAGCTAGCACTATGGACGAGATTTTTAGAGTGGTGAAAAAAGCAGAGGAGGCCATGCTTGAATTAGGTGCTGAGAGGGTAGTGATAGATATGAAGATAGATCATCGGCTGGACATTGATGCCACGATGGATTCAAAGATTAATGCTGTGGCGGGCGAAAAAGATGCCATTTGACCCTGAACAATACGACTCTTGGTACGATACCCACGCGTCTCTTTTCCGTGCAGAGCTTGAAGCAATAAAACGCCATTATAGAGATTGTCCAGCGCCGAGCTTAGAGGTGGGTGTGGGCACGGGCAGATTTGCATCTCCGCTGGGCGTGGATTATGGAATTGACCCTGATGAAAATATGCTTTCTCTTGCTAACATGCGAGGCGTAAAGGTTGTAAAAGGGGTAGGGGAGGAGTTGCCCTTTCAAAGTGAGTATTTTGGAACGGTGCTATTCATAACATCTCTATCTTTTTTAAGAGATGCTGAGCGCGCCCTAGCTGAAGCATCACGGGTTTTGAAATTGGGTGGGTGCTTGATAATTGCGTTTATACCTAAAAACAGCTATTTTGGAAAAAAATATGCAAGCTTGGCGGAGAAAGGAGACTTACGATTTAGGAATACCAAGTTTTTCTCGTATTCCGATATATCAAAACTCATACCTAATATATTTAGGTTTGAAGGTGCGTATTCCACCTTAATCGGTGAAGAGAAGCAGACGGACATTTTGTATGGCGTGCATAGCAATGCAAGTTTTGTTGTACTAAAATATAAAAAGTGCATGGACAAATAATTTTGAAAGACTAACTGCTCACATTTGCTTCGCCCGCTTTCCTAACGGCGTACTGTGTGCCTAGTGGTGAGGCAATCTGGAATATGGCTGTGGTAACTGCTATTAGTGTGATTATTATTTGGCCAAGATGCGATGAAGAAATCTCTTGTGCTGCATGCGCCGCGAGACCCACGGCTACGCCCGCTTGATTTAAAAGTGCTACCCCAAGGTATTTTTGGAGTTTTGGCTCAGCCCTAGCAAATAGCGAGCCCAGAGAGCACCCTAATATCTTGCCAACGGTTCTGCCTAAACAATATACTAATGCTACTGCCCATAGCCCCATTAACAAGGTGAAGTTTATCTCCATGCCTATAACTCCAAAGAACATTATGTACACAGGGGTCATAAAAGAGTCAATTGTCCGATATGTGCTCACTCCTGCCTCGCGGTTCAAGTTTATCATTGTCATACCTATTGCCATTGTAGTGAGTATATTAGATACTCCGATTACCGAGGCAATGCCCCAGCCTAGGAGCGCTATTGCCACGCCCAGCACGAGCTGGTGGTCGTAAGTAAGTGAGACTTTCTTTGCAGAGTAGCCAAAGCCAAATCCGAGAGCACCGCCTAGTAAGAAAGCTCCCAATATTTCCCAAAGCGCGTGAATGACAGATACTTCCACTGTAACGTGATACCCAAGCAAGCTCTTAGTCCAAATTATGCCTATTACATACATCACAATACCTGCAGCGTCGTCAAGTCCCACTACTGCGGTGGCAACGTCTGTGAGCACGCCGTGCGAGGACAATGAGCGAAATACCGCAATGGTGCCTGCCGGGGCAGTTGCAGGTGCCAGAGAGCCCAGAAGAACCGCAAGAGCCATGTCTCCTGTGAATAAATATACAAATAGTGTAACTACTGCGGATGTTATGATAACTTCCACTACAAGGATAATCATTACTTTTTTGCCCATTCTCTTTAGAAAATCGTAAGAGAAGCTAAGCCCCACTATGTACCCTACAAGAGCGAGAGTCACTCCTGTAACTATATTAAAAAAGGTAGCCGGTGCCTTAAAACCAATGATTGAAATTAGCATACCTCCAAATAAATAAGCAAGAACTTCCGTCAATTTTATTTTTTTGAAAAGAAATCCAAATACTAACCCGAATATGAGGATAAGTGAGGTTA
>JALULR010000200.1 GCA_027056155.1 DHVE2 group archaeon | reverse complement strand
TACTAGTATGCTTCCCAATACCTCCGACACTCCCTCTTCTTTCCTCATTACCTTCATCTACTATCACCTTTCCACTCCCGCTTATCTCTCCCTATTTATTTAAAACTTTCGGGGTAGGTACCTACTCTACCTAATGAATTACACCTCCTGCCACCTAAATATACTACACTCAACAAACTAAATCTGCAAACCATGCTACCCTGCCAAAAGGCTAACCACCACCAAATTTTTATACCATCTTCCAATAGCTAATCATGGTGGTATTATGTATATTGGCCATGTTGACAAAGTTAAAAAAGAAGAGGTAAAGATGGAAGGTACATTCGGCACTTATATTCAGTGGTTAATCTCGAAGGGGCAGGGCGCGGAGAACTACGCAATGCGGCTCTTTACCCTCGAGCCCAGCGGAAAAATCGCAAAGCACCAGCACCCGTGGGAGCACGAAATTTACGTTCTTCATGGTGAGGGAAAAATCGGAGCCGGAGAGGAAGAAGTGATCGCCAAAGCGGGAAATTTTCTGTACATCGAGCCAGATGTGCCGCACTGGTACGAAAATACGGGCAACGAAGAGATGAAGTTTCTGTGCATTATACCCATGAAGGGAGGGCCATGATTCGCAGAAAAAAACAGAATGTGAAGACGAGAGAAGAGCTATTCGATAAGCTCCTAAACGAAATTCTCGACGAGCGGGCAAAAATTATCTGGGAGCGAATCAAGGATATGTGAGTATATAAATGTAAAGGCAAACATTCGCAGTTAATTACTCCTTCAATAAACCCTATTTTCTTTTATGAATCTGCGAGATATATACAAAAAGGGGATTAAAGAGCTAGAAAAGTGGTACACCTTCGGCGCCGATGATGAAATATTGAAAATAATACCTCTCGTGCGCAACGGCAAGTTCTTGCTTCTGGGCCCGTACGGATTTGGAAAATCGCTTTATGCATACCTCATAGGCCGCATATTTTTCGGGTATAGCAGGGAGAAAATGCCCGTGGTGCAGCTTATGAACGAGCTAAGCGTTAACGATGTATTTTTCCGCATGGACGTCGCCTCTTTGATGAAGGGCAAAGAAGTAGTTGAACCGCGAGACATCGTTACCGCACCATTCAAATTTGTAAATGAGTTTCAACGTGGAAACCACAGAGTTTACAATACCTTCCTCGGATTGTTTGAAGAGGGCTTTGTCACGCTCCGTGATAAAAAATTTAAAACCGCAGATTACATAGCCATTCTCGACGCAAATCCCTTCGACTCGGGATCGGTTGAAGTGCCTGCCGCCCTGCTAGACCGCATAACCGCAAGCGTGAACATGAGAACAATACCCGGGCCAAAGATGCTCGACATGATGGACTCGCCCGTAAATTTCGAAAAAGTTAGGTCAGTGATGCGCGCAGAAGACATGAACGAGCTCTGGAACGAGGTAGATGCAGTAAAGGTGCCAGCACGAATAAACTTGCTTCTTACCTTGCTCCATGGCTATTTCTCAAACTGCATATACGGAGACAAGGCGGTTATGAATTACCATTATGTAGCGCGCACATGCGAGTCGTGCAGGTTCCGCACAGAGCCATGCGCAATGCTCCGAGAGCCACTGGGTCACAGGTGGTGGAAAGACGTGCTTAGAATTGCCAAGGCAAAGGCATACTTCGAATCGCATGGAGAAATCGCCTCGGAGGACATATTCTTTGCAACAAAGTACGCACTACAACATAGAATAAGAACCCACGAGCGTCTGCGCTCACTTTATTCATCGAAGGAAGATTGGCTCGACGAGACCCTTAACAACGCAAAAGTGCGCTTAAAGAGCGTCTGGCTTCCCGCGCTCAAAGGTGATGAAACCGCGGCAAAGAAAGATGAGCGTACCCTTGCGTTTCTGGGTGTGGTGCAATGAACCACGCAGAGATATCTAGGATAAATAAAGAGATTGGCAAAGAATACGGCACGGTGCTACCTATTAAAATTACCAACGACCCAGCGCCAAACTTCAACTGGAACAGCGTGAATATACCCGCAAATTTAGAAAAAACGCAAGACGAAATGCTCATAAAAAACACACTTAGGCATGAGTACGGACACCTCTTCATCAACCCGCGAGAGCTCCTCGTTGGTGAGACAATGCTCCACATTGCTCAGAGCATGAACCTGCCAGAGCCAATGGACGCGGTTAATGTCGTCTCAGACCTGCTTGTAGATTCCACGCTTATGCGCATACATGGAAAAGAGTACTTGAATTTCTTAGAGTTCTATCTTGCCCACACAAAGGTGCCCATACTTCAGATTATGGCAGCATTCTATGCCAAGCACGCAGAGCATCTTGGCTTAAGAACAAAGCTCAACAAACTGCCTGCGGGCACCAAGCTTCATAAAATACTTTTAAACGGGCAGGTGGATTTTTACACGCGAGTGTATCGCGCTTACGAACTGCTCCGAGATTTTTTCCCGAGCAAACACATCAAAATACCACACGGAGCTAGTGCAATACTAATTACCGATGTGAACAAAAACCGAGTTATAAAAGAACTGGAAAAAAACGGGTTTAGACCGGAAATACTGGAAAAGATAGAACTGGGGCCGCTCATGTCAATACCGGGCACCGAGACGATGTTTCAGGTCTCTACCAATCCAAAGTACATTGCGGAGGTACGCATGCGGCTAGAGTTAGAACTGCCAGAAGAAAACTCGGGCAAAACATTCGGAACGCAATACGGCACATGGAGCGCAGGAGAGCCACCAGAGAAGCTCGCAGCCGTGAAAACTATTGAAAACTCGGGTGTGATTGTGCCGGATATAACCACCATATCTCGGGAAGATGCGCCAAGAGGCGAGTTTGGTGTTAGCACTGTGGGCATTGTACTAGATTGCAGCGGCTCTATGGACGGTGCAAAGTTCATGGCAGCGCAGATGGCAATAATTAACATCTTGCGAAAATTCAAGCACACGGGCGTTAAAATCGGATTTATACCCTTCTCAGGCGGGATTAAAGAGCGGTACATCATTTACCCAACCAACGACTACGAGGCGATAGAAGCGCTATTGGTTAGAATATTGCCTTCGGGCGGCACCGAGATAGGGCATGCGCTCTCTGCCGCTAGCGCCATGGGGCCAGACCTGCTCTACATATTTACAGATTCTCACATATCGGATAGCAAAGCGGTTGAAAAAAATATAAAGCAAATACGCAAGGTTGTATATGTGATTAACGAGAAAGATGAGAAAATAGAGGAGTGGGTAGATGGGTTGGATAAGTACTACGTTATTTCACCAGAAGAGCTTGTTGTAAAAACTAAAGAAGAGGTGATATGATGAAAGAAAACATAAAAAAACTTGTTGAAGAGTTGGAAGAAGAAATAGGCGAGGAGCAGGGCATAGTTATTGATTTGGAGGCGGACAAAATAACCAAGCCCGACGGGCAAACTATACACTGGGAATTTCCCGCAACTTCAAAAGATGATGTTGTGCTTGCCATGACCCCACTTAAAAAACGCATCGACGAGCCCGCATTTGTGCTTGCGCTAATCACCGCCAAGGGCACAGATATAATATTTATGGAGCACACCGCAGTTGAACTGTGGCGCAGAGAAATAGAGCACGAAATTTCAGGAAAGCACATATATTCCGGAGACCTCGATTTACAATTATTCACAGCACAATTGGTGCCCTTGCAGTCGGGAGATATTACAACCATGGAAGAGCTCTCTGCCCGAGCATTTGAAGGCGTGAGCAAGAGTATGGTCATGCAGCGGGGCCAGCATCACGGGCACCAGACCAATGCACAGCGATTCCTTGACCATCTATTTGGCATGTACTTTGTTTATCTTCGGGTGAAGCACGACACAAAAAATATAAACCTTGGAAAGTTTAAGGTTCCAATCAAGATATGAGGTGGTACTGTGAAACTTCTATCAACCATGGGGTGGAGCGCAGATGTGGTTCTGCACCCTCTAAGCGTTCTCAAGCCGGAGCAAGCCGTGATATTCTACGGTACGAGCGATGATGACTCGCGGCAAAAAGTGGAAGCGGCCATGGATAAAATAAAAAATAATGCCAAGATGGCTTTAAAATTCGTAGAGGTAAATCCATTCTCCCTTGAAGATTGCATTGAAAAAATGCGCCCAGAGCTTACAGAAGATAGCATAGCAAACATAACAGGTGGCACAAAACTGATGTCCTTTGCCCTCGCACTGCTTGCCACGTACGGCTACTACACCGATGGCGCGATACCTGTGATATACGTGGTCACCAAAGGCGGAACTACAGAGCTCAAGCGCATACCCATCGTTGTGGACGAGATGGACCTAGGATTTAAAAAAAACAAGAAAAACACTATAATGCGGCAGATTCTGCAATACTGCATGATAAAGGAGAAGAGCTATCTGGCTCGAAGATACGAGCAATCATGAAGAATAAATTTGAGCGGGAGGTCTCATCTCCTGGGTTTAGCGAGGCAAAGACAAAGTTAGCATGCAGAAATCTTATAAGCGAGAGAAAAGAGGGCAATGCAGGTTATTACTCCCTCAAATCCGGTGCTTGGTTCTTTTTGGAGAGTGATGAAAATGGAAAAGAGTGAGCAGGAGCAGGAAAAAATCGTTCATGTGACGTGCTTAACCGTGTATACCTACGATAACAAAGTGCGTAAGTCGCTAAATATTGAAGAAGCGGAGAAGTTCGGGCTCGGGCTCAAGCGCGCAGGAAACATAAACGAGCTTGTAATATTCACCGATATCAAAGACATTCATTCTATAATTTCGACCTTGAGCGAAGAGGAGCAAAACGCATTTAGAGACATGATTCTCGCGCCCATTGAATTTCAAAAGAGAGCCGGCGTGAAAGTAGAATTTGCAAGCGTGGATTTAACCGATTTTGAAGACACTTACAGTTTTGCAACTAAAAAACTAGGGCACTACGCAAATAGCAGCGCGACGGTGAAAATATATGCCAATCTCAGCGGCGGACACAAGATAGGCGCTCTGGCGGTTTATGTGGCATTGCTAAACATAGTCATTAACGAGAAAAAGAAAGTATGCAAGAGCTTGTTTTTGTACCCGTATCATGCCGAGCGTGAGATTGCCGACTTGCCCGTAATCAATATAAAAACCACGGTTCAAGAGCTAGAGTTTGAAAAATATCTGGGTGTGTTTGCCAATCCCATAACTTACGACGAGGCAAAGAAGATAATAATGAAAGACGGCAACTCCTCAGTAGATGTGGCAAAGATAACACAAAAGATGAAAAAAAGAAAGCTCATAGAGCAGGTAGATAATAGAGTAGTGCTAACCACCCGGGGGAAGACATTGCTCGCCATGTTAAACGCAATTCACGGGCAATAAATAAATGCCTGCTTTTCTCCATATTTTTTCACTCCTTCGTACAGGCAAGCACCCTCTTTTCCAAACAATGCACTCCACACGCTCTCGCGCACCAATATTGCTCCATCTACCCGCTCTAAATACTCGCTTAAAAATTCTTTGTTAAATGCATGCTTGCACATCTCGCGCCGTGCGTCTAAGCTTAGCGACCCAGTTAAAAACGTGCATATAACCTCGGGTTTGCATAGCTTGTAGTCGATATTACAACTTAGCACTGTGAGAAAGTATTTTCTCTCTAAAACGCTCATATTTTTCGTCATGTTGAATAGCGCATTGTATATTTTATCCTGCTGTTCATCGCAAATCTCAAAGTATGCGTGCGGTACGTGACCCATCAATCCACTAAATAAATAAGAGTCAGCATCTCCTAGTGGGTTTATTAACGGTGGAAAGTGCAATAGTGCAAAAAGAGAATATATCGCGGTAGAGCACGCTTCCTCGTACATCTCTTCATCTACACCCTCATCGAATTCAAACTCATTCATTTTGCACACCCCATACATACTTTATTAACTTCTCACCCGGACTTATTAGAAAATAGCGCCTTATTAGCGCATCATCTTCAAAATCTCGCTTTATATGCGTAACCGTGAAAAAGCCCTTGTCAATCAAACCCTGGATTACCTCGCTAGTGAGCAGTATATCTTCTTCCACAAAAACATCCTCACCACGTAGCAATTCAACTATATTTTGTGATAGAAACGCAAACTCTGGGTCGCTTAGCTCCTCTTTTTCCTTTATTTCCTGCCTTATGCCACTGACGTTTAAATCAAGCTCGAACTCCTCTCCATAGAGCTCTTTCATAGCAGTGCGTAGCGCTTTGCCCAAATCTCGATTTTTATAGCTTGCGTACTTCAGTGCGGTGCGGTAAAGCAAGTACCAACCATTGCCAAACTTTAAATCAAGGTACATTGCCACACTAACTATGTATCGAATATAATCACCGTTCCAAAGCACATCTCCATTTCCAAGCTCTACATCGCAGTGCTCTGCAAACGGGCACGTGTTGCATTTTGTTGCGTATTCAAACTCGGGAAACTCTATGGGCTCATGCCTCTTTGCTTTCCCTCTTACCGAATGGATTATCAAGAACAAAAACTCGCTTGCTTCAAATAGAGGATACGGGCTTCCGTTAACATACACAATATAGTCGTCGCGTATTGCATTTTGCATATAATTGCGATATTCTTCCGTGCAGCACTTTCCACGCTTTGCATCTTCTATGCCTCCTGCGACTAACGCGCCGAGCGCGGCATGTATGCCCATTATCGATATACCATACTGCACTTCATCGCCCGGGAGAAGCTCGTTGCCGTATATATCATCGGAATCCACGGTAATATGCAAATTTTGTACTTCTCCGTCTCTTACTTGCACTTCGGAAAGGAGGTAAAGGGATTCGTTAATTTTTGTTAAAACCCGCAATTTGTCATGCTTTTTTAGCGTGTCTTCTACAACTTCATCAACGCTTTTCTCCGAAGCGATGTTGTCGCCGAGCATAAAGCGCCATCTGCAGAGCATGTGCGTGTCTAAATACTCAATTGGCAGTATTGCTTGATTCATGTTAATAAGTTATTGGCGATGGTATAAATGCATAACTCCGAAGTTTCGCTGCTACTCTTCTTTAACTATCTCATTTACAATGTCCTTCGCCTGCTCTCTCTTCTCGTGAAACTCGGACATCCACTCTTCTAGTAGCGTGGCTGCTTCTTTCTTACACTTGCCGCAGATGCGAGTGCCGGAGCGGCATGAATCGTAAATTTCTTGCAAATACCTGTCATCATCAATCATGTGG
>JALULR010000199.1 GCA_027056155.1 DHVE2 group archaeon | reverse complement strand
CATAAACTCTGCTTTCTCACGGCGCTTATCTTCCAGCTTTTCTTCGTTTCTCTTGATTGCCACCTCCAAAGCCCTGCGCCGTGCCTCTAAATCTTCGATGCTTTGCTCTATGTTTCCCATAGCTTCAATATTTTTTCTAATGCGCTCATGCTCCTCTTTCAGAATTTTGAGCTGCTCATCTAACTCTGCACCTTTTTTCACCTCAGCACGGAGCTTTTCAAGCTTGGCAGTGAGCGATGCTTGCTTTCTTTTCAGCATTTCGAACTCTTTTATCTTTGTGCTTAGCTTTTCGCGGGCCTTTCTTAACTCTTCGTACTTATTGGCGTCTTGCTCTAATGCCCTAAGCTTGTGCTCTTCTTTAGATAGCTCTTCGAGTTCTTTGCGAGTGCTTACTTGCTCTCTACGCACGTGTGCCAATCCAGATTCCAGAGCGGCTAAGGCTTTGCCATATTCTTCATATTGTCTTCTTTTTTCGTTCATGAGCTTTACTTTATTGCCCACATCGTCTGCAAGTTTGTTTAACTCTTTCAGTTTTGCCTCGTATTCTTCCCGCTCTCTCTCTTTATCTTTGAGCTCGGTGTCGATAATTGCAAGCTCGTCATCAATATGCTCTTTTTCATTTTTATACTGCTCTGCAGCGGCGGCGCGGTATCTTAGGTGCGCGGCTACTATATCCGCATTATCTCTCGCTATTCGATACTCATCAAGCTTGAAAATTTTGCGTATGACCTCAATTCGCTCTTCATCGCTGCCTTCCAGTATGCCCTTCATTGTCTCTTGCGGAGTGTAAATTGCATAGGTAACTATGGGCAAACTGCGCCTTTTCTTAGAGTTAATGTTTAAGCCCATCAAATTTAGCACATACGACCGTGTATCCGTGGCACTAAGCATTTGCTTGCCCACAGGAGAAATAACATAAGACTCTGAGTTTTGTATGCCTCTGCCTTTCTTGACCAGAGCTCGGTATATTTCATACTCTTTGCCCGATTCTTCAAAAACCACTCTCACAAACCCGGAGGTTGTGCCTTTGCGCAGAAGATTATGGTACATGGCAGAGGTGGAATTGCCAAATAATGCAAACTCAATTGCCATCAGTATTGTGGTCTTGCCACTGCCTATGTCTCCTTTAAACAGTATGCACCCTGAAGGAAGCTGCAAATGCAAATTCACATAGCTTCGAATGTTGTGCAGCTCAATTTCTTTTATAATCATGGCGCTCACCCAAAATCGAACAGGCTCACGGGCTTCTTTTGCCCTTTTCTCGGGGCATTTTTCCGCTCTTTAGTATTTTCAAGCTCTTCTTTGCTCTCTTTGCTCGGCGTTTGCGGGTTTTCATCTTTATTACTATCTTCCTCCGCTCTTTCTTGCTCTTGATGCGGGCTTTTCTCAAGCACATGCAAAATCATGTCCATTGCCGCCTGCGTTATGCGCTCTTCAAAATTCTGTTTTGTCTCGTCGTCTTTTTTCTCTTCTCGAAGCACATGAAACAGTGAGCTGGTAAAATCTACACCGTACTGCGAAATCTCCTCAAAAACGCGATGCTCAATTTCTTCCTGCGCCATGGCGGGTACGCGGATTCTAGCGCGCTCTACCGTGGTTAGTGCGTAAGTGTTTAGAAGTGCGTCTATTGCCGTTTCTTGTATTTTGCTCCTAATTGCTCTGAAATTCACATCTGCAACCTTGCCCTCGCTTAGCTCACTATTCACGTTCATTATTATTTCCTTTCCTTCATGATTTTT
>JALULR010000198.1 GCA_027056155.1 DHVE2 group archaeon | reverse complement strand
TTTACTGTCAATACTGCAAATTCTAATTGTTTTGAGAGTTGTATCTCCATGCTCCTTCAAAAAATCGTAAATCGCTTTTGCAAATATGGGTACTGCCTCGCGCTTGGGAAATCCATATATGCCGGTGCTAATCGCAGGCATGGATACGCTCTCTATCCCGAGTTCATGCGCCCTTAATAAAGCGGAGTACACTGCAGAGTACAAAAGCCGGTGTTCATCATTTTTTCCGCCTCGCCATATCGGACCAACTGCGTGTATTACATATCTCGCTTTTAATTTTCCTCCAGTGGTTACCACAGCCTCTCCGGTTTTTACAGCTCCGCGAGCTGCGACAAGCTCATCGCTTTCTTTTTGTATTATATAACCTCCTCGCCTAACTATGGCACCAGCGACCCCGCCGCCATGCTGTAGCTGCGAGTTTGCAGCGTTTACTATGGCGTCTACATTCTCCTCTGTTATGTCGCACATAACAATATCAACGCTAACTCCGAATATTTCCACATTCTTAAGCAAGCTCATATTATCACCTCAAATGCTCTTTTATCTTTGATTTACAATCTTCGCAAAATTGCGGAGGCTTGGTATCCACGTCGAATACCGTATTGGAAAACTGCATAACACACTTGTTTTTACAGTGCTTCAGGCCGAATGTGTGCCCAAGCTCATGCATGAGCTCTTTTTTCACACGCTCAAAATAAATACTTTTGCTGGAGTTTTTGAGACGATATAAGGATACTAAAGCACCGCGCTGGCTTTGTGCCGCCAACCCTAGCAGAAAATTAAACTCGGGATACGCAATGTCTTCAGAAACTAATCCTACAACCCTGAACCCGGAAAACTCTAATACACGCTCAAGAACGCAGGCTGCATCGTACTGCCCACGCTCTTTCATATAGCATTTTTTTGGCATGGGAATATGGGCAAGTACCTTGAATTCATACGCAAAAATCTGCTGTAGCTCGTTTCTAATATGCTCAACATCGTGCGGTGAAATGGCGCCAATTACTACTATGTTAATCGTATCCACGGCCATATATCAGAATATAGAATTTAAACTTAGTGCATTATCGCAGATATCGGCGTGGTGAACCTTAAATATTTTCAATGCCATGGCGCGCTATGGAGGATATTCCATGGGTTGAAAAATACCGTCCAAAGAGCCTCAGAGAAATTGTGGGGAACTATCAAGCAATTGCCGATCTGAAAAACTGGGCCATGGCATGGAGCTCTGGAAAGAAAGAGAAACCTTTAATTCTGGTGGGCAAGCCCGGGTGCGGAAAAAGCTCTGCTGCTCGAGCTCTTGCAAACGATATGGGCTGGGGTGTGATAGAACTAAACGCCAGCGATGTTAGAAATGAGGCAAGCATTAAGAGAATTGCCATGGTGGGCGCTGTGAATGAGACATTTAGCGATACCGGCGAGTTTCTATCTTCTCGGGAGGGCGGACGCAAGCTAATAATACTAGATGAAGCAGATAACTTATACGAAGGAAAAGATGATAGAGGGGGAAAGAAAGCGATTGTAGAGACAATAAAAGTTGCAAAACAACCGATGATACTAATAGGCAACGATTATTATGGCATACTGAAGGGAACATGGGGCGCAAAGCTAAGAAGCTTGTGCAAGGTAGTTAAATTCAAATCGCTTCTACCATCACAGATGGTAAAGGTACTTGACCGAATTTGTAAAATTGAAGGCATTGTTTGTGATAAAGAAGCTTTGCGGCAAATAGCCAAGGCTG
>JALULR010000197.1:2921-7234 GCA_027056155.1 DHVE2 group archaeon | reverse complement strand
ATTATATACTCATTCATTATAGATTTTTCTTCTATTTGTAGTAATCTAATATCTGCGATTTGATGTTTCATTGCTACCATCCCTCAATATGTAATGCTGAGGCTGCAAGTGCCAGACCAGTTATACCTAATCCTATAATCACAAGTTTCACTAGCTTCTCAGTGGTAGATATCTTATGGTGTATGGTATTGTAAACAGAAATCACAATACCCAACCCACCTATAGCAAGAGCCACGATAGACAGTGGTTTGAGGTGGGTGGCCGCTCCGATTACTGCGAGAACTAAGCCCAAAATGCCTAAAATAAAAGCCATAGCTTTAGATTTAAAGCCTATAATATCGCTAAGTGTAATCTCTATGCTCTCCCGCACTACTGCTGAACCCTTGAATATCAATGCTGCATATTCTAACGCATTTTCTAATGAGCTTTCAGCTCTTACCATCGCTCTCGTCCCTTTGCCGCTTATTAAACTCACCACAAAGTTCCATATTGTATCCACGCCTAATATTACACTGCTCAAATCCAGTGATGCTTCCTTCTCCTGCGTAACTGAGAACACCTGCATAATTGCAAGAGTTACCAGAGGCACAACCACCGTGGTAATTATGCTCATAGTTCCTAATGTTAATCCATTCAATGTGAGCGATAATGCGATTAATCCCACCGCAATGCCCATAAGTATGTAAAACAATGTGCCGCCCAGTAAATTGTTAAAACTATCCATCGTGCTATGCGACACAGAACCTGTTTTATTGTACTCGTACCATCCTTCTTTAACAGTTAGAATTAATGCAGTTTGCCATGAATTATACGCATTAATTAACGGCGCCAGCAACTTTGCAAGTGTATTATTCACTATCTGCATAATCCACTCCTCAATCACATTCACCGCCCGCGCCACCGCCTGCGCCACTTCCTGCAGCACGCTCCAGATAGCGTTCCACAGTTGTGCCAGAGCATCGAGCACGGTCTGGAACGCTCCCTTTAACTCTTTTTGCACAGTGATGCTATTCCCTGCGTAATCTTCTGCATAAACTCGAATGGTAACACTGCCCACGCCCTCTTGCAGCAACGACGCGGAGAACTTGTGCGTGAGCTCGTAGTGGGTGCTGCCCATGCTGGACGGTGCAGTTACCTCGCCGCTGTCTTCATCATACTCTGTATCCCACCAAAAATCACCGCAAGACTCCTGGAAAAAGATAAACAATTTTACTTGTCATCTTAGTTCGTTGAACTCTTCTATTGTTAGTCCCAAATCTTTTATTATCCGTCTAAGCAATCCTATAGATATCTCCCTGCCTTTGTGTATTGGTATAGTTATCCATCTGCTATCTGGGTGCCTGTATACTGCATGACTCACTTTTTGCCTTATCTTTATAAATCCCAATTTTTCGACTATTTTAACTAACTGCTCTGGCTTTATGGGTCTTAGTTTCTGGCTCATTTATTTCTACCTCTTCAATGGCCATTTCTATAGGTACTTCTTCCCCCATCTCTTTTCTGGCCTCTATGTTCAATTCTATTGCCTCTTTTATGTTTTCCATAACTTCCTCATAAGTTTCTCCCTGTGTGTAGCACCCCTGCAAAGCTGGACAGTATGCCATATACATCCCACGCTCATCCTTTTCTATAACTACTGTGTATTTGTATTTAACCATATTTACACATCACCCCCATCTATTTTAAACTTTCCGCCATCTTCTGCTTTATTGCATAACTAAAAGAGTGGAGCAGTAAACCCATACGGAGTAAGTAAGAATAAGCTGCAAATTTAATTTTAATATTAATAGCGAGGCACAGAGAGAATAAAATAGGATTAGAGAGAATGAAACATGTTGAAAAGCGAGACCATGATAAGGAGTTCTCTAACCACATAGGCAGGCTTACGAGAAGAGAGATTTTAGCCGAGCACTCGCTTCATGGCAGAAAACACAGCTTCCACACGCCAGCGTTTAGTATATCCAGTTCTCTTCTCTCTGCTCTAATACTGCACTTCTTCTCGCTGGCAATGCGCGAGAAAGAGTAGAAGAATTGCTGCGCACCTTGAAAAGCGGCCTGTGCCCGCTTCTACAATTACCATTCTCTATCCATCTGTTATCACGTGCGACTTTACTCACTTCTTTCTTCTCCTCAGCTTATGCTTGTACTCGCTCCAGCGGAGCACGTTTTCATAATCTCGTTCTTATATTTCATGTTTTCTATCGCATTATGCAACAAAGCATGCTCGACGTAAGTTACATAGCAAGATATGGCAGTATACACCACATTACCCATATTCTCACCTACGGGAGCGCTACCAGAAAATTGAGATTTTGACAACGAAAGTTTTATATGTTTAAAAACAATGATTTTATATATGCCAATTCCGAAAGAGCTAAAAAACTTTCTAGAGCGCAGGGGCACCACGCTTCTAGTGAGAGGCGAGCCGGGCACGGGCAAGACCAAGTTAGCATTAGAGCTTATGAAGACTTTTAACTTGGCATACGTGGGCACAAAGAGAAGCATTGAAGAAATTAAATCTGAGTACTCATGGCTCGATGAAGAGCTTGAGAAAAAGCTATTTTACATTGATGAAAAATACGATTACAAAGACACCGATACTTTCGGAGCAGTTTTCTATCTCATACCCGAATCAATGCGGAAAGTGCTCAATTTGTTTGAAGATGGCGCTGTAGCGGGCATAATTGTAGATAGCTGGCACTCTATAATAAGCGAGCTTAACATACTGGCCATGGAAGAGCAAGAGCGCGCAAAGATATACGAGTCTTCTGCATTTTTCTTAAAACTTATCCGACTCTCCGAAAACGGCGTGAATTTCATAATCGTTAGGGAGGGCAACGAAGACGATAACATATCCTACCTATCTGACGGCGTGCTCACTTTAAACAAAAAAGTGGAAGATGGCAGAATATACCGATGGTTCACTATAGATAAGCTAAGAGGTGAGGAGGTAGAGAAAAGTAGTTACCTGTTCACATTGAAAGATAATAAGTTTGCATACTTGCACTCACGACGGTTCAAGCATCCATCGCGAATACATGGATTCGAAAACAGTGCAAAAGAAGTGAGTAGTGCGTATTTTGATAATATATTCACCGTGAGCAGAAACGACACCATCGTATTTGATTTTGGAGAGTTCTTGCCCACATCATACAGAATCACCGCCTTGATGGGTTTTATAGCAAGTTTTGCTTCTCAAAACTCTCGAGTGCTCATCATACCGCCCAACGGATTTGATATGAGCGATTTAAAGTACAACATCTACCTGTTCGGGCTTGAAAAATATTACCGCAACATCGCGTATCTGTACGGGGAAGAGAGCATGGAGAGCTTTGCCAAGCGCGTGGATTTTTCCGATTACAAGAGCATAGTGGATATAATAAAAGATGAGCTTAGCGAGCACTCTTCTGAATTTCCACCACTGGTTATAATTGGCTACGACCGCCTAAGCAGCTATCTTAGTTCAAAAGAGAACATGCGCGCCTTATACCGCATCAAAGATGCCATAAAGGAAAGCGGTGGAGTGATGCTAATCACCGGAAACATTATGGGCGAAGAAAACAAAAAATTCTGCTCTGGCGTCTCTGACACATACATCAAGTTCAAAAACATAGGCGGTGACGTGATTATGTACGGAATTAAGCCATGGACAAGGGTGTACCATGTTGATATTTCGTATCAAAAATACCCCAAGCTTCTCACGAAGGTGATAGCATGAAGAGCATGCTGATTGTAGATGACTCGGAGATGTTCTATCGCCTGATGAAAAGAGCGATTAAAAACGTAAAGCTTGAGTGGGCAAAAAGCGGCGAGGAAGCGCTCAAATTATACAGAGAAACGAAGCCTGCGCTAGTGCTCATGGACGTAGTGCTCCCAGACATGAGCGGCATAGAGGCTATTAGAAAAATAAAAGAGTTCGACAAAGATGCAAAAATAATAGTGCTTAGCGGCATTGACAACCATGCAATCAAAAAAGACTCCGTAAATGCAGGCGCAGATGAATATATATCAAAAAGCGCGGGGTTAAACTACATTGTGGATAAAGTTGAAAAAGAGCTTAGTTAAAAATCCTCGGCTGGACACGGACCCATGCAGTCAAGGCAATGTATGCATCTTTCTTCATTTATTTGTGTTTTGTTTTCTGAATCTAAGTACAAAGCGGATACAGGACAGCGCCCGAGACACACTCCGCAGCCCACGCAGCCAATGGCACGGGTGACCAAACTCTTTGCTTCGTTCACAAATCTCGCTCTAACATAAATTGCGCCATTATCCAATTTCCAAGTGCCCTCCGGTAAAGCAGTGAGGAGCTT
>JALULR010000197.1:0-2911 GCA_027056155.1 DHVE2 group archaeon | reverse complement strand
ATATTCTCTGATACTCTCAACTCTTTCCACTGCTCGCCTGCAAACTCAATTTTGGGAAACTCACGCTCTACTTTCCACGTGCCAGCCCATGCTGGTGGTGCGCGCCAGCGCCAAGCACTTGCTGCCCATTCTTCATCAATGCCACGCGCTCTTGCAAAATCTCTGAGATACGAGAACCAATCTTCGATTTTTGGATAGTGCTCTTCTACAATCTTAAAATCCGCAATATCGGAAGACGGGCACAGATAGCAACCAATGCGGGTTAGCCCTCTGCGGTACCATATATTAAACGGCGCATCTTTCCAGAGTATATAGAGCCAAACTTCCAGCGAGCTCCAGTTTTGTATGGGACTTGCCGAAAGCTGGTTAGGCACCCATTCGTTTTTCCACACATTGCCCTTTTTCATGCGCTCTTCGCTCTCGTATCTGCGCTGTCCAATTAGAGTTAGCAGGCCATGTGGATATTTGTCCAGTATGTACCGCGTGGTGGGCCCGAGCTTGGTAACTTTGCAGCACCATCTATAGTCCCTCGCAGGCGGTCCAAACACGCTTAGATTTTTCCAAAACGCATCTCTAGCATCTATTTTATCCACGCTCAGTCCATATTTTCTCTCAATCTCATTGATATACTCTACCGTCTCCGGCAACTCGATGCCCGTATTCAAGAAAAACACGCTAAACTCCTCCTTGCTCTCCATGGCGAGAAGAAGTGTAGCTAGAGAGTCTTTGCCTCCGCTAAAAGATACTGCCATGGGCAACGGCGTCTTTTCTTTGAGCTCTTTTATAAATTGCACTGCGCGACGCTCTAAGCGCTCTAGGTGCTCTCTATTCGCCTCCAGTACCTCGGCAATGCTAGCATCGTGCCCCAACTCAAATTCTCCGTATCCTGCATGACGTATCTTCACTGCCACGCCTCTGTGCAAAGTGCGCATCTCTTCCGAGCTCATCTTTGCAATGCCCACTGCTACCACCTTATTGGCGGCATCTACAACAATAATCTCATCTCCCGCTTTTATGCCCGAGCTCGCATTGAGCACTCCGGGCACCATCAAGTTCTTTCCTGAGAGCATGGGCTCGATAGCACCGTCATCTGCCACTACAATGCCTCTTTTTGCGCATTTGCCGAGAATATACGCCCCTGCCATTCTCAATGTGAATTTATAGCGCTGCGATTCAATATCGTACCTGAGATTGCCTATAACCGTGCCGCTTACTATGACCTCGTCCATTCTATCTCTGTGCGGCACGTGATTGAAAAGCACAAGATTACGGTTTAGCGTGCAGCCAAACTGCCTGTTTAGTGTGTCGTTTAGTATTTTCAAGTCTCCCTCAAAGCCTATTCGCACCTCGCCGGGTGGCGTGAGCTGTACTTTACGCGCTTTGCGCCCGCATTTTGAGCAGGTGGGTGCAATTAAAGGCACATTGCAGGTATCGCACCACCATACACGGAGCTTTCCGAGATATACCGGTTTACCCATATTCACTGCGTAGGCATTTCTATTACAAAAACACTTCCTCTGGGCTCGTTATCTTCAATTTGAATCTGGCCTCTGTGTAACTCCACTATTTTGCGGGCAATTGCTAAGCCTAGCCCCGTTCCATCTTTGCCGTACTTGACAAACGGCTCAAATATGTGCGCTCTCTTATCTTCCGGTATGCCGGGGCCGTTATCTGCCACCCTGATTTCAACATGCTTGCTCGCCTTATGAATGCGCACAACAACAGAATCTGCACCATGCTTTATTGCATTATCGATAATATTAAAAAGCAGCTCTCTTAGCAAAAACCCGTTGCCTACAATGGATACATCTTCGCCCTCCACGCTCACATTTGCCATGCCATATTTCTTCTCCATCAAAGAAACTATCTCGCGCACTATTGAATTGATATTTACCCTGCTCAAATCAAGCTTGGCTCTGCGCACGTTTAACCGTGAGAGCATCTTTGCACGGTCTATGAAACTCATGGACAAATCTACCGCATTTTTTATCTCCCCTACATACTCGGGATTGTATTCTTTGTTCAAAAGCTGTGCATAGCCCTCAATTACAGCAAGGGGTGTTTTTAAATCATGGCCAATCAAGCGAAGTAAAAGCTCATTTAAATCGCGAGAGCTTTTGAGCTCTGTTATGTACTCAATGCTCCTTATGGCTACGCTAAGGTGCGAAACTATCAAATCTATGAGCACCTGCTCGTGCTCTTCGATGGAAATCCTACCCTCTCTCTTAACAAGCAAAGCTCCATAAACCTCCGAGCCTGTGGAAAACGGTGCTATGTACTCAGTATACTCTTCATCTTCAACATTATGCACATAGTACGGCTGCCCGTATACCACGAATTTAGACACACCATTTAAATGCGCACGCATAGCGCTAGCTGGCGCGCTTTCATAATCTCCGGCAGTGTTCACAAAAACCAGCTTATCGTGCTCGAGCTCAGCAATGGCAGCATGCTCAAAGCCCAAGCTCTTAACAACGGTATTAAGAACCATCTCGTAAACTTCGTTTTTGCTAGTAGCTAGATTAATTTTTCGAGCCATGTTATCGATAGCAAGGAGCTTCTGCTCTCGCGCCCATATCTCCGAGATATCCATAATAGAAACCAAGTCAGCGGGTTTGCCATCATAATCGATAATTTTTGCGTGGAGGTAAATCCACTTGCGCTTGCCGCCCTTGGTGAGAATGGGCACTGAGTACTCTTCAGGCACGGGCATGCCGAGCATTCTTCGACGATAATTTTCAGAAAGTTGCGCATGGTACTCAGAATCAAAAATTTTGAGAAAATACATACCTATAAGCTCATCAACCTTGTAGCCGGTAATGCTCTCTGCTGCCCTGTTAGCATAGGCTATATTCTCATCTTGTATCACAATTACCATGTTGAGCATGTTATTCATTATCATGTCAAGCTT
>JALULR010000196.1 GCA_027056155.1 DHVE2 group archaeon | reverse complement strand
ACCATGCGGAGAATGCAGGCGATAGAATTCGAGCGCTTATAGCAAAGTGATACGCTATGATAACAGTAATGACGCATACAGATTCTGACGGAATTATCTCTCTCGCTCTCTTTTTGAAAAAGATGCAGAGCATACGAGTGCGCACATATTTTACCACACCCGTACAGCTCAGAGACATGATTTGCCAATCTGTGAGAGGAAAGAGAAGCATGGGTGAACTATACATATTCGACCTTGCGGGTGAGAACAAGGCAATTTATGCTGCGGCAATTTACGACAAAGTGATATGGATTGACCATCACCAATGGGAGCCTCAGCACGTGCCCGAGCATGTAAAAGTTGTAATCGACAAAAACGCAAAGAGTGCAGCTCACGTGGTCGCTGATTTCTTTGAGCTAAGCTCGCCGCTGGTAGAGCTCGCAGACCAGATAGATACCAACGCTGTAAAAGACGAGCTTGCAGAAAAAATTAGAGAGACGGTGGGTGCATTGAGATACGCATACTATGGCAGAGAGCTCAATGAAAAATTTAAAAAGCTTGCCTACGAGCTAGCTACAGAGGAGCTCGGAGTACTTGATAATTACTCGGATTTGAGGAAAGATTACGGAGTATGGATTGAAAAACTCAAGGAAGAGGCGAAACAGAAGATAAAATATTACACTGTAGAGAATATAAAAGTTGCGGTGTTTGAGGCAACTGAGCACATTCCCGTGTATCTAATTAGCAACGAGCTTCCTGACGATGTGGATATATTCACAGTAATTATCCATATGCCGCCCAAAGAGCGACGGCGCACGCCAATAACCAAGCTCGAGTTTAGAACACGTACTGATAAAAATGTGCTTAAAATTGCAGAGTTTTACGGTGGTGGTGGGCACAGGCAGGCAAGCGGCGCTAGTGTTAGGGACATTATAACCGTGCCAGAGCTTCTAAACACCATACAGCTAATCTATACTTGAGCGCTTTTTTTCATATCTTTGCTGTAGCTCGCATGCTTTGCATATATCCCCCGTTGTAGGCTCGCCACAAAGCTTGCACGGGTGTAGTTTTTCACGCTCTTGCTCTGCAATGTAAGGCTTGAGCTTCTCAAAGAAGTTAAGAGTAGAGAACTTGGCTGCTGGGTCCCTGCGCTCTAGCTTATCCAGAAACTCTCTGTACACATCGCGAATAGCTAACGAAGCATACGGACATCTCTTTCGTACAAATGGTATGCCTGCAAGCTCATTGTACGTGCGTATCTCGCTCTCGAGCAATCTCCGTAGTGGTGCGAGACGAGGCACGAATCCGGGTACTCGCTCACTGTGCGGTGCGAGCCGCGCGAGCCGAGCTAGGTCCCCGCGAGTGACGTTCATCACTATTGACTGAGCAAAATCGTCCAAATTCAATCCGAGCAAGACATAATCTGCTGCTATCTCTTTGGCAAAGATATTAAGCACTTTCCTTCTAAATACCCCGCAGTAAGTGCATGGGGCAAGCTCTTTATCCACCTTAGCAACATCATCTGTAGTGATGCCAATATAATCTTTAAAAGTTATAGTGCGATGCTCTATACCAAGCGCGCTTGAGTACTCGTGAGCGACTTTTGCACAATGCTTGCGAAAATCACCTATACCCTCATCTACTGTCACAGCGATGATTTCAAAATCACGCCACGAGCCGAAACTTTTGCTAACTTGATGTAGAAGATGCATGCGATCTTTGCCTCCGCTAACGGCACTTAATATACGCTCCACCCTTTTAAAGTGCAGCTGCTCCA
>JALULR010000195.1 GCA_027056155.1 DHVE2 group archaeon | reverse complement strand
GTATTATTCTTTTTATGGAGACCTATAAGTTTAAAGTTTGTTTGGTAGGAGAGCCGGGTGTGGGAAAGACATCGCTTATACGTAGATACGTGTATGGTGTATTCTCTGATAAATACCTCAAAACCATCGGTACAAACGTATATAAAAAGAAAATCGAGCGTGCAGGTAATGAAGCAGTGTTGATGATTTGGGACATCATGGGTGAGGATACATTTAGACAAATCTTAAAAACATCGTATTTCTACGGTGCTGATGCCATAATTGCAGTTGGTGACTTGAGCAGGAAAGATACTCTTGACATGTTGAGTGAGTGGCTCGCTGCTGCAGAAGGTGTAATTGAGAAAAAAGTTCCAGTTGTGCTCGTAGGTAATAAAGCGGATTTAGAATGGGAGGTTACAGAGGAGTACCTCAAAGAGCTAAAAGATGAGCTAGAGGCAATGCAATACATAATCACGAGCGCAAAAACTGGGGAAAATGTAAATACCGCGTTTGAGAGCATAGTAGATGCGCTCATATAAGCGCTCTGCTCCGCAGCACGGGAATTAAATTTTTCACACTATCTATTGTTATGTCTGCACCATTATCCAAGAGCTTTTCTCTATCTTCATGCCCTGTTAGCACGCCCACGGTGAGCACGCCAGCTTCTCTACCAGATTGCATGTCTGGCCAATAATCAGCAACAAAAACAGTAGTTTGAGGGGTAGCATTAAATCGTTTCATAGCATCTTTAATAAGTTCTGTGCGCTTGCGCCCGTCACAGTAGTTATCTAGTCTCGTATAAACATGAGCCACGAAAGTATCTAATTTAAACCTCTTTAATTCTTTCCATACTTCGGTAGCGGGCACCATTCTACCGGTGATTATTACAATTTTTATTCCAAGCTCATGAATCTCTTTGAGCGTGCTATATGCGCCATCTATCACAGAGTCACGCTCACAGTAAATGTCATTATAATGCGATAAAAAATAGTCCCAAAAAACACGCTTATCTATGCATACATAATCGTTAAGTGTGTCTTCTTTGTATTTTATCACAAACTCCTCCCATGCTGGAACCGCACAACCGTTTTTTTCTAGAGCTGCCTTAAATACTCTGTAAAATCTGGGCAAAGTATCCACGAGTGTCTGGTCCAAGTCGAATATTGCTAGGGATAGCATAATTGCGTGAATATATACGCATATATAAATGGCAGGGTCGGTAAATTTATTAATAACTAATCCATAATAGGTGCGTGTGTGATAGAATTTCAAGCGGGTGCCCAAGCATTGACTCACTGCTCGGAGGTGGCTTTGAAAAAGGCTGTATAACTGAGCTCTACGGAGAAGCGGGCAGCGGCAAGACTAATTTATGCTTGAGCACAGCGATTCATGCAGCAAAATTGGGCCATAATGTTATTTATGTGGATACCGAAGGAGTATCCATGGAGCGCATGAGGCAGATGGGTGGTACTCAGGATATAGTAAAAAACATATTGTTTTATAAAGTGTATAAATTCTCGCAACAAGCAGATGTACTTGAGCGGGTTGCATCGTTAGCGTTAAAAAAGAAAGACATTCCTCTTATTATAGTAGATTCGCTCACAGAATATTATAGGGCTGAGCGGGGCATTGGTGAAGATTTAAGCACTCAAAAATCGCTTGCCTCGCAGCTTGCAGTTTTAAATACAATTGCTAGAAAGATAAATATTGCGGTTATTGTTACAAATCAAGTGTATATGGATACTGCCACTGGGGAGCTAAAACCCATTGGTGGGCATGCATTAAATCAC
>JALULR010000194.1 GCA_027056155.1 DHVE2 group archaeon | reverse complement strand
GTCCTTCTCATACCTCATTAATCTTTCCTATATTATTTTTCTCTAGGGTTTCAACCCACCCAGAGAATAGAAAAATTTATAACTGGAAAAGAAATACCACGCTAGGGATAGTTATGAGAGTAAAGATAGATGTTAAGGACCTCAAAGAGATTACGAATCTGCTACTTACCCTAGTTAGCGAGGCAAAATTTGAGTTTAGCTCGAATGCAATGAGTGTAAAGGCAGTGGATGCGGCTCATATTGCAATGATTGTACTTGATGTAAATAAAGAAGGTTTCATAGAGTATGATGCAGAGGCAGAAGAGCTGGGTGTGGATTTAGAAAAAGTAAAAGATATATTAAAACTGGCCTCTTCCGGTGATGTTGTAGAGATAAGCAAAGAATCAGGAAAATTAACGTTTCAGATTGGAAACCTCACGAGAAGCATGCCACTTATAGATACAAGCGCACTAACTGTCCCAAAGGTACCGAATATTGGGCTTCCAGCTAAGGTTGTGGTATCTAAGAACGATTTTGTAAATGGTATTAAAGCGGCAGAGTCTATATCAGATAGCATTACACTCCAAGTTACACCCACTGAGTTTGAGATGTATTCAGAGGGCGACGAAGATGTTTCAAAATTGACACTTCCCAAGGACATGGTTCAAGAGATAGACTGTGAAGAGACTGTGAAAAGCACATATCCTGTAGATTACCTATTGAAACTCGCAAAGGCGATGGACTCTGCCAACTTCATAACGATATACTTGGGCAAGGACTATCCCGTAAAGATAGTATTTGATGTTGCCAAAGAAAAGGGCAAAGTTACATATCTCCTCGCTCCCAGAATTGAAGGAGAATAATCAGCGTCTCTTAAATCTCTTTTTTATTAAAAACATCAAGTTTTTAAATCCGTCTTGCCATGTGTTCAGTTTTACCTCGCCTTTGCGCTCTCTGTATTCTATCGAGACTTCTTCACACTTAAACTTGCGCCATGCCTCTATTTTTAGCTCTTCACTAAACGGCATGCCATCAGAAGTAAGATTCAAACTATCGAGAATATGTCTCCGAAATACCCACATGCCACTCTGAGAGTCTTTAATATGCACTCCAAACAAGATTCTAGTTGCTAGGGTAAGCACTTTGTTTCCAACTTTATGAGTCAGGCTCATAGCTCCCTCGCTCATAAGCGAGAACCGCTCACACGATATAAAGTCGAGCTCATGCTCCAGCAAATAATCTACAAGCTCAGGTATCTTCTCCGCAGGATATGTATCATCGCCATCTAGCGTGACTATTATATCCCCACTAGCTTTGGCAAATCCTGTTTTGTAAGCACGACCGTATCCCTTTCTTTTCTCAATTATTACCTTTGCACCCTTAGATTGTGCAATCTCTCTAGTGCGATCCTTTGAGTTACCATCAATAATCAAAATTTCCCAATTGTATTTACTATCTCTGGGTATCCTATCTAATACATGGCCGATGCTTTCCTCTTCGTTGAGGGTTGGTATTACTACACTTATCTTCATAGCCTAGCACCATAAATCTTGCATCCTATATAACCCATTGCTGCAAATCCGAGCCTTACCGAGCCCCAGAATGATAGCTGCGAGGGATTGAACATCTTTCCCGGTTTGTACTTGCTCCATAGCGCCCCATGCTTCAATGTAAGCTGTTTGCGACCATAGCCATTCCAGAACGCTTGCTTGGCAAATGAGTAAAAAGAATCACGGGTACGATGATACACTATGGCATTTGGATTATGCACGAGTTTAGCGCCGTGCTCTACTGCGCGTATATTTAGGTCTATATCC
>JALULR010000193.1 GCA_027056155.1 DHVE2 group archaeon | reverse complement strand
ATAATATATTGCAGTAGTAATACTCTCATCAATAGTAGTTTTTTCTGTGCTAAAATGAACAGATATATACCCAGAATAAACTTCAATATTCTTCCAATATATTGCAATGTAATACTTGCCACCGGGAGAGTATCCCACTGATGCATACCCATTTTCATTGGTTCTTAGCGCTTGAGAAGAATAAGTTCCGTTGGGATATCCTACAAAAATCAAAGCGCTTCTCACTGCTACGCCATGAGAATCTAAAACATTTATTCCTAATTGACCAATATCGGCATATACTTTAATGGTAGTATTACCTCGAATAACTATTGTGTTTCCGCTCACATTAGTTCCATTAACAATCATCTCTGTGCCGTTCCATGTTACGGGATTGCCATGCCAAAACACCTTGAGCGAGTATGTACCATTGTATGATAAGAGCTCTGCAAAACCACTCTCATTTGTAGTGTTGTGGTCAGTAATCATTCCATACTGCCCCGCTAAATACACCTTCGCATTAGATAGCGGATTTTTGAAAGAATCGTACACGGTTATATTTACAAAGTATTTTAATCCTATAACAAAGCTTCCATATGCCACATTGTCGTAAGGTGAATAAGAATACTGTTGAAAATGGTAGTAATTGTAGTACCCGTTATTATCAAGAGCCCAAATCTTAATTGTATATCTTCCGTTCCCAAATCCGCTATAATTCCACTTGTAGTCAAACGTGGACAAGTATGATACAGGAGTTCCTGAAACTAGGCTCATACTTTGGTTATCAACAATTACCGTGCCATTTGGGTCATAGAGAGTGATATTTGCGTATTTTATATCATAACCACCAAACGGGTCTCCCACCGTTGTTTCAATGGTTATTGTTTTGTTGTTCGTATCTGGGTCAAATATAGAAGTATAATCCCCCTTGTAGTTCTTGGTTTTTACACTTTCTATGTTCATATAACTGGCTGAATCCATCACTATGCGAGCATCGTAGGTGGCATTGCCGTACCATACTGTATAATAGTTGGATTGACCACCCTGCACCTCTATGTACAGCCTGATTGAATCATTCTCGGCGAAGGTGTAATGCACATTGGATATCTTAACAGAATAGTAGTCAATAGCCGTAGTTAAAGGGGTAGACATCGAGCCGCTTCCTACCTCTACTTCGTTATCGTTTGCAGGATTTCCGCTCTTATATTTTACATCGTAAAGCTCAATGTTTAAGTTTGTTGAGCCAGTAGATGCTCCCGTAGTATTAACGAATATACCCACAGTTATATTTCCGTCAATAGTCAAATCACTAGCTAGTTGTGGGAAAAGATAGAAATTTAACGCAACTACATGTGAGTTGCTAATGTGCTGCCCTCTATAACCTAGGTTTGTATCAAAGATGTACGTTGTAGAATAATCAAAAATTCTATGTGATGCAGTGTCGTTGTGCAGGTAAAACACCATGGCCTTAATAGAGCTTCCTGTTCTCACATTGCTTGAGCTTTCTGCAATTGTGTTTTTATTCACTGCATGTGCCAAACTCAATCCACCGCTAAGCAAAAGCATTAAAATCACAATAGTACTTAGTATCCACATCTTTTTATGTCTTTTGTTGTGGTTCATGAGATTGTCATGTTGCAGAACTCATATATATGTTTTTGGGAACATTTTTTCCATATCCTTTATTTTTAGCTTCAGCACCACTTTTTAAAGACTTTATTTATAACCTTTTTAGGTAGGTACTTGTATCTAAAAACACCCTTAAAAATTAAAAATAGAAAAAATGGAATTACATCATACCGGGCATGCCGCCCATG
>JALULR010000192.1 GCA_027056155.1 DHVE2 group archaeon | reverse complement strand
AAAAGACAGTATCTGTAGAAAATGCGGTAATTGAGTACATAAAGAGCGAAAAACTGCCATTTAATATATTTACAGAAGAAGCGGGGCTCATAGACCGCGGATTTGAAAAGACTTTGATTATGGACCCTATTGATGGCTCTTATAATGCAGAGCACGGCATTCCGTTTTTCAGCGTATCTCTAGCAGTAGCAAAAAATTCTTTGAACACGGTAGAAGCTGCATTGGTAAAGAACATACCTCTCAATGTAAACTACTGGGCATTAAAAGGAGAAGGCGCATATCGAGACAATAAAAGAATACACGTAAAAGGGGAAAGCAGGCTATTTGTAATATACCTCGGAAAAAATGCAAGTGAGCAAGCATACAATGTTGCAAAGCGCGGGCGTCGGGTAAGAGACTTGGGCAGCGCCTCCCTAGAAATGATAACCGTAGCAGAAGGAATCGCAGATTTGTTTTTCTATTCGTTTAGAAAAGGAGGTGCGCTGAGAATAGTAGATATTGCCGCATCTACGCTCATTGTACGAGAGGCTGGCGGCGTGGTGTTAGATGATAATTTTGGTAATTTGGACATGAAACTCGATTTTAGCGAGCGGAAAAATGTAATTGCCCTCGCAAATGATAGCTATAAGGAGGTATTTCAATGAAATACGCTATAGTAGCAAATCCAGAGAAAGAGAATTGCCTAAAGCTAGCTAAGATGCTCGCAGAGCGATTAGATTGCATAGTAGAAGATAAAACTGCAAAATTAATCGGCGTAGATGGTGTGCCACTTGATAAAATTGACGTAGATATCATCATCACTCTGGGAGGAGACGGAACTATATTGCTTGCGCTCCAGCGCGCTCGTGGAAAAATTCTGGGAGTAAATATGGGTGTATTAGGATTTTTAAGCGAGGTTGAACCGGCTAATATCTGGAGTGCAATAGAAAACATAGAAAATGGCAACTATGTCGTTGATAAACGCATGAAACTAGCTGTATACTACGAAGACAAAAGGCTATATGACTGCGTGAACGAAGCGGTGATACACACTTCGGAGATTGCCAAACTCAGAAACTATAGTATTTACTTCAACGGCGAGCTCATGGATAAAATTAGAGCTGATGGTTTGATAATATCCACCCCTACTGGCTCTACCTCATACGCACTTAGCGCTGGCGGGCCCGTGGTGCACCCAAATATAGACGGTTTCGTAGTAGTACCCATTGCGCCTTTTCAATACACCATTCGCACAGCAGTATTGCCCATAGGCACAATTGAAGTGGAAACCCATGGTCAGCGCAATAATTTGCTGGTGCTCGATGGGCAGCAATATGTAGAGATAGCACCTGAATCAAAAATAAAAATTAAAAGGTCAGAGAGCGCAGCGGAATTTATAAGATTTAACACTTCGTTTTTTGAGCGAATAAAATATAGAGCATAGGTGGCAGGTATGTGGAAGATAAGAAAAAATATATTAAAAATGATCATGGAATCTTCGCGCTCTTCCTATCCCAACGAGTTTGGAGCATTTTTGCGCGCAAAGCATAAAATAATCTACGAGATAATTCTCATTCCGGGAACAATCTCTGGCGGGCGGAGCGTGCTTTACAATCTTCTAATGAAACCCATTGACTTTACCATCGTAGGCTCTGTGCATTCACACCCATCTGGAGTGCCACTGCCATCGCAGGCAGACTTGGATATGTTTTCAAAAACTGGAGATGTGCACATAATAGTAGCGTATCCATTCTCCCTGAACGCTTGGAAAGCGTATAATAGAGAGGGTGAAGAGATAGAAGTTAAAGTTATCGAATAGTAAGAGA
>JALULR010000191.1 GCA_027056155.1 DHVE2 group archaeon | reverse complement strand
TGGTAATACTTTACGATATCCGAGTTTGCAGGCGCTAGGTCCTTCATGCTAAACTCTGTGCTTATATGCTGCATAGCCACTATGCCCGATGCGGAGAGAATAAGGGCAATAACCAAAATGATGTACGGATTTTTAAGCGCTATTTTTGCGCCCACTTGCGCGCTTTTCATGGTTATTTCTTTTTTGTGTTTACGGGCATCAACTAGCATGTTGGCTGCAGGCAAAAACGTGTTCATAGCTACAAAAGAGAGGAGCAATCCAGCCGCCGCAAGTATCCCAAATCTGCGAAGGTCTTCCATTGAAGACATAGTGTTTGATAAAAATCCAGCTATGGAGGTGAGGGTAGTGAGCACCAGCGCCCCGCCAACAGATGCAACTGTTATTTTTGTAGCAAGGGCTCGGCTCTTTGTGTTTCGCTCTTCCATGTATCTCAGGCTAACATATATGCCATCATCTACACCTATGCCAATTATCATTATGGGCACTGCTAGCAGTATTGGATCTAAGTCCCAGTTAATAAGCACCATGAACGCCATTAGCCAAACTACCACTATGAGCACAGCGACCAAGGAAAGAACGGTATTTCTAATCGTGCCGTATGTGATATACAGCAGTACTACGAGAAAAATAAATGATAATGGCAAAAACGTTTTCATGTCCTCTGTAGCCGTATCTTCTATCTGCTTTACAAGCACGTTTCCTGAGAGCGTGTGAAAAGCTACCACACTATTTTTTTCAGATTGCGTTAGATTGTATATGGGCATCTCGTAGTCACTATCAACCAAGCCAACAATCACTAGGGAAGAAAGCGCATTTTTAGAGATAAGTGTGTTAAAAATCATATCTTTTGCAGAGAGAAGTAGTCCTCAATGAGCCGTAGTGAAAACACAGAATTCTTAGTGTTATTGACTGTGCTAAGTGCTGTAGTGGTGTTCTCATGCATATATTCCAAGATGTCCAAAAATCCGGCGGCAGAGGGCCCTCCGTATTTATTGTAGCTATCGTATATCCAACTTATATTTTTGGATATGTTCATAAGTTGCCTCGCTGTGTGATTTAGAGAGCTTTGATACTCGAGAATCCGCCATTCTATCGTGCTATTATCAAAATTAGTTATATTTTCTATGCCTGAGTAAATCTGGGATTGGCTCATGTTCCTTATTTCGTCAATCATGTCTGTATGCGTGTATTCCATGCTATATGTTATATTTTCATAAGGGGTGTAATTAAGCTCAAAAGGAACCATGCTCAGGTAATCGTACATCATCTCAGTGAAATTGCCGTAATATGGAGAGAATATCCAGCGACGATACGATAATAAAGCACTATGAAATGGAGTGATATTCATTTCTGTATTGTTTCCTTCGGATTGTGCAGGTACTGCCAGCAAAAGCTTCCACGCATGCTCTTTTACCGCATTGGTTTCATGACCTATAAGAATGCTTTTCATGTTATTTAGAATGTCGAGAATTTTGTTATAAAGCATGTATTCTCCGTAGAAAGTTGCAATATTTGTTTCAGTTTGCAGCATGTTCTGCTGGTTCAATTTTAAAAGTTGCATAGCACTGCTATATGTGCCAGTACTGTTTTCTATTTCTTGCATAGTTGCATTAACGGTGGGCAATGTACTCAAATCCAAACTTCTAGAATAAGAAGTATAATTGAGCATAAGTGATGCAATATTCCTAGTGTTATTTGTAGAATTGACTATGCGCTCCCATGTTATATTTCCCGCGGTGTACTCTCTAAGATAATAAGCATAATCGTTTAGAAAATCATGCAGCGTGCCAAAGCTCTTGTTTTTCATATCTTCTGTTTTATTTATTAACTCTTGCACAGTTCCTTTACCCTGCATAAAATTTAGCAATTTTTCGCTGTATTCACTCCAGTTAGAGTTTTGATTATACTGTATTTGTGAGTCGTTTAGCATAGCATCTCTTATGCCTGAGTACACACCCATAGCAAGCTCTTTGTGCCCTGAGTACAAGAGAGAGAGGCCAAGCTCTGCCGAGAGATTATACGCGTACCATTCTATATACGTGGTGTTGTAATATTCCATGCCTATTTTATCTCGGGTTATGTTGAAATTAACTTGCGCAATAGAATCATTAACAAAGCTCAGACTATAGTTCTCTGGTATGGCAATCACGGGTACTGGGATTGTCCCTTCATTTTCCGCATTGTACTTTGATATATTCTCATAGATATCAATCTCATCAATTAATATGTTGGTAGCATTGTACATTGTACTTTGGTATGCGCTATGATTCAACAAATAGGTGTATGAAAAATTTGAGTCAAACGGCGCGCTGCCCGATGTAGAGTTCATGTAAGCGGGTAAAAGCATAAAAACGCGATAAGAATCATTTTTGGCGGAAGCGTTGCCGTGCTCTAACACATATTGATAGTTAGAGATTGCACTGTTCATATTATTTATGTCGGTAAATACTGCGCTTGGAAATGTCACATTGATATCCTTCGGGAGTGCGTGATATTCGCTTAATATATGCATGCCCGTGGCTACATAATCTATCACCGAGCTAATGCTTGCAACTTCTACCGTATTGTTTATTTTGTTTTCGAGTTTTAAAATATGGAGCATGTCCTGCTTATGAAACACAGAGCCGTCTTCGCTTACACAAACTATTATTACATTGTCAAGCTCGCTGCCAAATGTATGCACAATGTTGCGATATGTTTCATATGCATCGTTTTTAAGCTCGAACCTGCCTGTATTCACGCCTACCCGCACCTGTGAAGCGTAGTACCCAGATATAAATAATGACAAGATTACCAAGATTATTATTAGCTTCGGGTGCTTTGCTATGTACTCACCAAACACAGTGTATAATCGATGACACACTATTAACATTTTCTAACACATAACCCAAGCTTAAACGCCAAAAATAGTTTTTATGCATACATATCACCCTTTTGCGTCAAACAGCAGAATTTTCTCATGGCCATCGTAAAGTATATAATGGTAAACTCCATTTTGCGCTTATAGGTGGTTATATATGCCAGAAGAGAACATTGATGAAATAATTCAGGAGATACTAAGCGAGGAGAAGAAAGTTGACGAAGACCAGGGGGAAGAGATTCTGGAGCCCGAAGAGCTATATGAGTGCCCCGTATGTCATCATCAGGTTTCGGAAGATGCGCTATTTTGCCCGTACTGCTATGCAGTATTTGACGAGAAAGCAGACTACAAAATGCTTATTGACACAATAATTAAAAAATTAAAGAAACTTATTGGGTTTGCAACAGAGATAAGCCTTCCATTAAGTGGAGTAAATGAAAACATACGCGAGGCAAAGATGTATGCTGCAAAGGACGATTATCCTTCAGGTTATTCTCATCTGCAAAATGCGTATTTTACGGTTGTTAAGGGATTAGTTGACTATTATCAAAAAGAACTAGAAAAGTATGAGCTAATGATAGGTGTTAATCCTGAGATAAGAGACCTGTACAGCAAGGCAGGTGTGTATCTCGATGAGTGGGACATAGAGAGTTTTATAAACACTTTTAACGAGCTTAAAGAGCGAGCCGCAGAGATATCTAAGGACTTGAAACAGTACCTTGAAGAGCTCGAGGCGGTGGAGCGCGCGGTGGAGATTGCTAATAAGTTCAACATACCTACTGAGAAGGTGTTAAATATAATTGATACAGCAAAAGATATGGCAGAGTCCAGAAAATATGAAGGTGCAATAAAGGTTCTTAATGAGGCCTTCATGCCTGTAAAAGATGAGATTGAAAAGGCAATGACCTCATTTTTGCAAGTGGTGAAAGAGGAGGTAACCCGCGAGACCTTTTCTGGAAAATCAAATGCAAAGACTATAATCCGCGCTGTACGAGAGATGAAAGTGTATCACGATGAGGGAAACTATCTTAAAGTCCTAGAGAAAATGGGTGAGATTGAAGAGCTAATGTCCCAGCAAGAGTAGGTACACTAAAAATCCTCCAAGCGAGCCAGCATTGAGGTACGGCAGCCCGGGCTGAGGCTTGCCACTGTTAACCATTGCGGTAAGCAGGAGCATTGAAATTATTGCCCCGGAGAGCGTAAAAATGCCAGAAATTAAGCCGTAGTTCCATGCAGTAGCTACTACCATTATGCCGGGAATCATCACATCGCCAAAACCCATGTAATATGCGTCGCGCTCTCCTTTATTATGTTTTACCTCAGAGATGCCCTTAACTTTCTTGTATGAGTACTCGGACTTAGAAGGCACCACAAATAGAGCTGGAAGATTGTACTGAATGACATTATCCGCCAGTGAAACCATGTGCTTCGTCTTGTAAACGGAGATTGCATCGTATATCGCAAGTATACTCAAAAATAAGATTATTGGCACTATACCTAGGGATAAACCGAGAATCAGAGATATGCCCACAGCCATCAAAACTCCGGTGAGGTTCATCATGTACCATTCTGGGTACTTAATTAGCAAAACTGTGAGTACAATTGAAAGCGCTAGCGAGAGCACATCTGAGAACGGTATGGCAAAATAGTAAAATATTGGAAATAGTGCGTACCACATGCTCCACGCTACGGCAAAATAGAAAATTGCCTTTAATATACTTATCTTTTTCTTTTTCGCTATATATAGTATAACTGCAGTTATGCCAATGATATATAGCACATAATACACTGCAACCCATGGGTTGTTGCCTTCGTCCCCGAGAGAGCCTGCATAAAGCACGGAGTAAATAGGAATCATAGCCAGAGCAAATAGATTTGCAACAATGAATATCATAAACATATTTATCTGTGCTATGGTATCGTCTTTCATCAAACGCCTAAATAGAGTACTGTATAAATAGTTTACATTGATTTATTATACATTGGCAATAATACACTCATCTACTCTAGACGATATTGATTTGCACGTATTGCGAAGATATTCTTTTGAATGAGGTATCAACTGTGAAAATTTAGGATCTAACGTGCCCCCTGTAGTGGAAAACTGCTGTATCACGTACCTTTTTGCTCCTGCAATCCATCTCGATATTTTTACTATATCTTCTTTTTTGAGCATTGGAACGTACGTGGTTCGGAACTCGTAATCCTTTGCCCGTGTCATTATTATCTTCATGCTTTTTTCCACGGCCTCCATGTTAACAGCAACTCCTGCCATTTCCTTGTATTTTTCTGGAGGTGCTTTTACGTCCATTGCCACGTACTCCAAATATGGAAGCAATGATGAAAGTATATCTGGCCGGGTCCCGTTTGTATCCAGTTTTACCGGTACTATTTTACTCAATTCTTTAACGAAGACCACGATATCGTCGTGTAGTGTTGGCTCGCCACCCGTTATGCACACCCCGTCTATCCAGTCCTTCATGCTGGCTATGCTCTCTACTACCTTTTCCGGAGCGAGAATTTTTCTCGGTTTTTCTTTAACCAGTGTATAGTTGTGGCAGAACGGACACCTGAAATTGCAGCCATAGGTGAATACCGTGGCCACTATTTTACCGCGCCAATCCACAAACGATTCTGGCAGAAATCCTGCTATGAGCATGGCAATCACATCAGCACCAGATTTACCTTATCTTTTTTCGGCTCTCCTGCGTAGTATGAATCCACCGCCGGCGCTGAAATTTCTTTTACCACGTCCCTGTAAGATAACATGCGGGTTGGTAGCGAAAGAGCGTTTAAATTGAAGCTTATTCTCTCCTTATATTCTTCCTGCTTTCCGTTGTTCCACGATTCTACCGGTCTGAAATATCCGACTACTCTTGAATATACCTCAGTTTTTCTTCCACAGTACGGGCATTCCCAAACTTCGCCAGGTATGTACCCGTGTACAGGACATATTGAAAATGTAGGTGTAAGGGTGAAGTAAGGAATTTTTGACTTTTCCGCAATTTTTCTCGCAAGGGATTTTGCGCTTTCACTGCTTATTCTCTCGCCCAGATATGTGTGGAATACAGTGCCGCCTGTATATAACGATTGAAGCACTTCCTGATGTGCAATGGCTTCCATTACGCTTAGTTTGTAATCTGCCGGAATCCATGTTGAGTTTGTCAAATACGGCTCTTCATTACCCGATGTATATATGTCCGGGTACATCTTTTTGTCGAGCCGGGCAAGCCTGTACGACGCGCCTTCCGCGGGCGTTGCTTCTAAATTGTACAAATTCCCCGTTTCATCCTGGAATTTCTTTAGTACTTCTCTCATGAATTTTAGAGTTTTAACTGCAAATTTCAAACCTTCTTCATCATATATACCGACTCCAAACATATTAACCAGTGCCTCGTGCATTCCAATCACACCTATTGTGGAAAAATGATTTGCAAAAGTGCCGAGATATATCCTGGTGTAGGGCATCAATTCCCTGCGCAGGTTTTCGTTTACTATTTTCCTTTTAATCTCAAGGCTCTCTTTTGCGAGCACCATGAGTTCAGTGAGTTTTTCAAAGAACTCCTCCTCGTTTTTTGATTCATAGCCTATGCGGTTCAGGTTTATGGTTACTACCCCTATTGATCCGGTCAGTTCTCCAGAGCCGAACAATCCGTTACCCCTGCTTCTCAATTCATTTAAATCAAGCTGGAGCCTGCAGCACATTGCCCTTATGCTTCTAGGGTCGAGGTCGCTGCCTATGTAATTCTGGAAGTAGGGGGTTCCGTACTTTGCGGTCATCTCAAATATCATGTCCGCCATTTCAGAATCCCAGTCAAAATCCGGAAGCAGGTTGTAGGTAGGGATGGGAAATGTGAATATGCGTCCATTTGCATCTCCTTCCATCATTATTTCTACAAATGCTTTGTTAATCATGTCCATCTCTTTCTGGTACTCATCATAGGTTTTGCTCAATTCCTCTCCTCCAACCACCACATGCTCTGCTCCAAGGTCAGAAGGGGTAATCAAATCAAAGGTAAAATTTGTGAACGGTGTTTGTGAGCCCCATCTGGATGGTATGTTAAGACCGTAAATCAATCTCTGAATGTTTTGCTTTACCTCCCTGTAACTGAGCTTATCATTGCGTACAAATGGGGCCAAGTATGTGTCCACGCTGCTGAATGCCTGTGCTCCTGCGAATTCCATCTGCATGGTACCTAAAAAGTTTATTATTTGAGCAACTGCCGTGTCTAAATGCTTCGGTGGTTTCGATGATATCTTTCCGGTGACCCCTCCAAATCCCTTGAGCAGCAGGTCCTTGAGATACCATCCTGCGCAATAGGGGATTACGCCAAATGATAAATCATGTATGTGAAAGTACCCTTTTCTGTGCGCATCTGCAATTTCTTTGGGATACACGTTGTTAAGAGTGTAATCGGCAATCATCGAGCCAGCTGCGTGGAGCATCAGCCCTGAGAAAGAGTAATTTGTATTGCTGTTTTCTCTCACTCTCCAGTCCTCTGCAGAAATATATCCTTCTACAACGTTTTTCGAGTTCATATTTTGCTATAACTATCCCTAAAATAAATTATTTTTTGAAATCATTTGTGATTAATTTGGTGGTATTGAAGAGGTAATTT
>JALULR010000190.1 GCA_027056155.1 DHVE2 group archaeon | reverse complement strand
AGATTACCCTGCCACGTTATCAATTTTTGAAGATTTTAGTTAGAAAAATTTATCTATGGTGTTGAAATCACTCATTGATGAAAAGGGCCGGGTTAGACTGGAGCTATTTAAGTATAATTTCGCTACCTGCAATTAATCCACGCGTGAAAGCTTATGAGCCATATATAGAAAAATTAAATTTTTATCGTGGTTTTCTTGCTGCGCTTGGGGCAGAGGATAGATATGAAGATGTTGCATTAGACCTTTACAATGCGCTAATATCAGGGGAGCGAATCCGTGAGCGTGATTATAAGAGAATTGTGGATACATTAGAGTGGGAAATTGAGAAGATACTCACAGAGATAATCATGGAGCTTCGAAGCTCTGGAGATGAGGAGCAAGCAGACTTTTTAGAAAAGTACATGGAAGATAGAGATTTCCATCTTTTGTATAGAACTATAATGGACGAAATAGGGAAAAAATGGGAACGTATAAGTTTGTACGTGGATATTTTAAGGTTCTTCGATGCAATGGATATTTTTAACAAAGTGGCAGGTAATATATATCGTGATTTAAAATCCAAGAAATGGGTAAATGTACTAGAATTTGCAAAAGCAGATAATTTATTAGAAGCGGAGATTAGAAAGAGAATATATGGAAGAATAAAAGAACTGCGTGATGGTGGATATGGTAGAGAGGCAGACAAGGTAGAAGATTACTTAAAAGCAGGAGACTTGGATAACGCATATCATGCGTTGCTTGGCATAAGAGAAATAAAGAAAGTGGAAACTAAAGAGGTAAATACAAAGCAATTTATGAGCTCGTACTTAGACGCGTATACGATAATAGAAGCGCTTCACCGTGCAGGGGTAGATGTTGATGATGTTAAATGGCATATTGGAGAAATACTGGGCATTAACGCTTTAAAAGTGCCAGATGAGCGAGTTACGCTAATAGACGACCCCACAGGCAACGCTGCATGTTTCATGGCCATATACTTGCGTAGAATTGGTGCCAATTTTACGTTTTTCTCCACCTCTGGCATTGGAGATTATTGGATTACAAACATAGATGTAGATGGCAGAATAAGCCCCACTCTGCAAGCTTCGAAGTTAGGGGAAAACGCAATTAGTAGCAAGGGCGTAGTGCTGATAGAGGATATTAATTATCTCATCAATAGCAATAAGTTTAGCGAGGTTTATAGATTTTTATATTACCTAAAAAACAACGTTGAAGATAGAATAATTGCGACTATAAACCTAAATACTCTTTCTGAGCGAGAGAAAGCGAGATTAAAAGGCATTGCGGATAAAGTTATAAAATTTGATTTTCCGCTAAATATCTGCTCTCTCAATATGGTGGCTGTAGAAAACCGCCCAGAAAATGGTGCTTTATTACTATCCAAAGAGCGCGATGAGGAGTTTAAAGGAAAGACTTACATTATAACTGACTTTGGCGGCGAAAATACCCTGCACCCTCAGAGAATAGATTTTGAGATTGTAGATAAAATCGCAGAGAACATAGACGATGGCGATGTGATAATAGATGCACTGGATATGCTCATAGACGAGAATGGCCTAGATAAGATATATATCTGGCTCAAATTTGTGAGAGACATTGCAATGACTCGTGGGAAGAGAGTCTACATTGTCACTAGGGACCTAGTTGCAAATGAGAGAACGTATATACGCCCGCTAGTAGATCTAGATGCATTCCAAGTAGTAAATATGGACAAAAAGAAACTCATGTTTCTCCAAAAAGAGATGAAAACAATATTGCGAATATTAGAAAAAAGGGTAGAAAAAGAATGTGTTTATACGCTAGAGATGATAAAATATAGATA
>JALULR010000189.1 GCA_027056155.1 DHVE2 group archaeon | reverse complement strand
GAACAATATATTCAAAAACGATGGGATTTTCTTATACAGTGACAAAGACACTTACTTAACTCAAGACATAGACACAAGCAATACAGTCAACGGAAAACCAATATATTACTACAAGAATGTGAATATGAGTAACCAATCTGTGCCTCAAGACGCAGGAGAGGTGATTTTAGGCAACGTCTCTTGGTTGTCACTGGATAACATAAGCATATCAAATGGGACCATAGGAATAGAAATAGGATATTCCAACAACATAACAATCACAAATAGCACCATGTCTCGCAACTATTATGGTATTCTCCAGTACCACTCCTCGAACAGCAAAATCGAGAACAATTCTTTCCAAAATAATAACTATGGGTGTGCACTCTATTTCTCTCAAGAAAATATAGTCGCGGGAAATTATATTAAAGGTAGCAAGTGGGGAATATACATAGCGGGCGCGTCCAATAATACCCTATCCAACAACACAATTTATGATGGAGAGCAGGGAATACGGCTACTCAATTCAGACAGCAATGAGATAGTGCATAATTTGATATACAACAACACCGACTATGGAATTTACTTGTATTCTGGCTCGTCATACAACACAGTGTTTAATAATTCATTTTATTATAACCACGGTTCCGGTGATTATTTCGATTCAATTTATGTGCAAGCTTACGATGACGGCACTGGCAATATGTGGAATACTTCAGGAAGCGAGCATGGCTATGGAAATTACTGGCATGACTGGGCAAATAACAACAACACAAACGACAATGATAGCAACGGCATCGTGGACTGGAAATACCATATTGCAGGCTACGCTGGCGCAAAGGATTGGTATCCCCTTAAAAACGCCACATACTCTATGCCTCTCCTGCCCCCAACTGCACCGCTAATCTGGCATGTTATCTCTGGCGATGGATACGTAAACTTAACATGGGAGAGACCGATGGGAAATGGCTCATCACCCATCACAGAGTATCGAATTTACAGAAACGGTGCATTGCTGGCGAGCGTTCCTTCTTCACAGCTTTATTACAACGACACGAATGTTGTAAATGGGATAAAATACACATATTACATCACCGCCGTAAACTCTGTGGGCGAGAGTGCACCAAGCAGCGAGGTATCCGTCACACCCAACAGCGAAATCCCAGAAATACAGGCATTCTGGGTTGCAATTATCGCAGCAGTTCTCCTAATCGGTGCAGTGCGGAGACGCATCTAATCTCTTTTATTTTTAGGTGGCAGAAACCGGTGCCGGTTGCATATTTTATGAGCAATATTTATTTACAATAATTGCATAAGGAGAAAAATGAACTGGCACGGCTGGAACGGAAAGATTTTGAAAGTTGATTTAACTCGGGAGAAAATTTACGAGGAGGAACTTCGCAAGGACATTGCTCTAAGATTTATAGGGGGGCGCGGAGTTAACTCGTATACGCTAGCAATGGAACTCCCGCGTGGTATTGACCCACTTAGCCCTGAGAACATAATAGCGGTTGCCCCGGGCGCGCTCACTGGGACAGCAATGCCAATGTCTAGCAGGGTGGAAATATCCACATTATCTCCGTACAGCGGTATATTGGGAGACGGAAGCGCCGGTGGGCAGTTTCCACACTGGTTGAAGAGGAGTGGATTTGACCAAATTGTGTTTTATGGACGGGCATCTAAGCCGAAATATCTTGTGGTTGGAGATGGAAAGGCGGAATTGAAGGACGCTTCTGAACTATGGGGTCGTGACGTATGGGAGACTACGGATATTTTAAGCGAAGAATACGATAAGGCTAGGGTGGCGGCGATAGGCCGTGCGGGAGAAAATTTAGTGAGATTTGCT
>JALULR010000188.1 GCA_027056155.1 DHVE2 group archaeon | reverse complement strand
ACCAATCTCTCCTATATTTTTTCTCTAGTGTTTCAACCCACACTATTGCTCGAGTAATCTAAAAACCTTTCAGATTCTTGACTGAAGGTATGAAGGTCGCTGGTTCAATTCCTGCCCGCGGCACTGATTTCCGGAGATGTTATATATCTGCAGCTTTTTCTAATATCCATGCTTGAAATTGGCACAATTAGGCTCAGAGCTTGGGAGAATAAGGATTTGGAGCATGTATATCGCTGGGAAAATGATTTTGAGACAATGCTATACTCTAGAGGTAAGCCAGAAAACGCGGTGAGCATGGATACCTTAAATGAAAGATACGACGAAGACAGGAAAAACGAGAAGAGAAAGCAGTACATAGTTGAGCACATCGCGGATAATAAAGCGATTGGTACCGCTGTAATACGCCTCGATGACTGGGGTGATGTTCGTATAGGGAATATAGGCACTTACCTTGACAAAGAGTATTGGAACCACGGAATTGGAAAAGTCATAACTCTTGCTCTTCTAGACCTTTCGTTTTATTTCATGAACCTTGACAAATGCGATGCATATAGCATAGAATACAACAAAAGAGCGCACAAGGTTTTAGAATCATGCGGATTTAAACGCAGTGGTATACATAGAAAAAGTGGCTATGTTCTCGGCAGAAGATGGGATTGGTACTATTTTGATATTTTACGAGAAGAATACATGGCTATTAGAGAAAAAAAGATTAGGGAGATACTTGGTACCACAGACGCTGAAAGGTACATTTCACTCACAAATAAGGTGTGAAATGCGCTACGGCCATTCCAAAATAATCCGCGATGCCATACGCTACATTTACAGGATCGAGCTTTATTATCCGCCCAATGCCCGCTAAAATCAAAAGTTGCCAGTAACTATCAGGCATGGCTCTTTCTATTGTATCTTCTGATATCTCCAAAAGCTCATCAAAATGACCCTTTGACAATATATCTAAAATCTGCTTGTCATATTTCTCTGCATACTCGCTATATCCATACGGACCCGTTGCACTATGAGTATGCGCTTGGTCTGCGCTTACTATAACACCTATTTTTCGAGAATCTTCTTTAATTATAGCCCCCAAGAGCTCTCCAAAACGCACAAGCGCATTTCTTGGGATATTCCTAGCAGGAGTGAGCAATACTGTCTTTTTTCTGGGCATAAAGTATAGTGGTATGAGCGAGCCCCAGTCTAGAGGCATTCTTGAATACTTGCCCTCGAGAGCACCGAAATTTATTCCCACTACGGGGATGTCTTCTGCCCGCGCTCGCTCGTAAATGCGTTTTGCAAGCGCTCTATCACTTCTGAGAGTTCTTCTTATGTTCTTAGCTCCAGAGCGCCAAGAGCCGGCAAGATACTCCGTTAGTATCACACCAATATGGGTATCTATGCGGATATTATGTGGTGTTATGAGAACGTAGAGCTCTGTGCTATCCGCCATTCGACCAAGCTCTAGCATTGCATTATGAAGCTCTAATAACCCTGGCTCAGGAGCTATTAACTCATCACCATGCGGTACCACAGCAGCAAAATCTAACATGTGTGGAAAATAGATATCGAGTATATAGATTCTCTGTTCACCAGCAATTTTTCCGACTAGATACACAATGTATAAATACATCCGTTTGCATGAGCATGCAATTATGATACTGCGCGGGCTGTTCAGAGATATTACGTCGCTCCTTCATGGTAATGTACTCGTGTTATTTCTAACATGGGTACTTCTCAGCTTTGGAAACAATATGGTCCATAAATTCGACGGCTTGTACTTTTCCGCGCTAGGGGCAAGCGATGTGGTCTTGGGATATATGGGCGCAATAACC
>JALULR010000187.1 GCA_027056155.1 DHVE2 group archaeon | reverse complement strand
GCTCAAATCTGTACTTAAACCACGGTGAAAATTTTCAAGCTCACTAAATTTAATATACCTTGCTGAAATTACCCACCATGCTCACATTAGTAGTAATGATTGCAGGAATAATTGCGGCGCTGTATATGGCTTGGAACATAGGCGCCAACGATGTTGCTAATTCTATGGGCACTTCTGTCGGCAGCGGTGCACTTACTCTTAGAAAAGCGCTCATTGTTGCGGGAATATTCGAGTTTTTGGGCGCGGTGCTCGTGGGAAAGCATGTTACTAGTACTATTTCTAAGGGCATTGTATCGCCTGCGGCACTATCACCTAATGTGCTCATGGTAGGAATGCTAGCCGCGCTAATAGGTGCAGCAATGTGGGTAACTATTGCCACGTACTTTGGCTTGCCCGTATCAAGCACACACTCAATAGTTGGAGCAGTGATGGGCTTTGTAATGGTTATAAATATCTCACTTATCCACTGGCTCGTGGTTGGAGAGATAGTAGCAAGCTGGGTCATCTCGCCGCTATCGGGTGCATTTATAGCGTTTCTGGTGTTCATGGCTCTGAAAAAGACTGTGCTATCGAAGGAGGACCCCATAAAAGAGGCAAAAATTGTAGCACCGTTTTTCATATTTTTAACAGCTATGATAATAACCATGTCAGTGATATACAAAGGGCTTAGCCACCTAGACATGAACTTTGGATTAGAGATGTCCCTGCTAATATCTTCCGCTGCGGGCATAATAGCTGCAGCTATAGGCGCGCTGCTTTTCAGGAGATTTCATGCAAAGTACGGAGATGATGAAGAAAAATACGCCAAGCTGGAGAAGTTCTTTGTGTATATGCAAGTGATGACTGCGGCGAGTGTGGCGTTTGCTCACGGTGCAAACGATGTGGCTAACGCAGTTGGACCATTAGTAACCATTGTGGACATATACAACACCGGCGCGGTGGGCGCTCATGTTATCATACCGCTGTGGGTGCTGGTGCTCGGCGGGTTTGGCATAGTACTAGGCATATCAACATGGGGTTACAAAGTCATATACACTATTGGCTCGAAAATCACCGAGATTACGCCTACAAGAGGGTTCTCTGCAGAGTTTGCCACCGCTTTCACCGTGCTAGTGTTCTCCAAGCTAGGCATGCCCATATCCACCTCGCATGTGATAGTAGGCTCTGTGCTCGGAGTGGGCATTGCAAGAGGAATAGCTAGCATGGATTACAAAGTAATTAAAAACATAATTTACTCATGGCTTCTAACCATTCCCATAGCCATGGGCTTTGCGGCAGGAATATTTTTATTGCTGCGTCCAATATTCTTGTGAGGTGTGAAAGATGAAATATATGAGGGTTCCCATTATAGAAACACTGCGAAAATCGCCGTTTGAAGCGCTTAACGAGCACGCTGCAATAGTTAAGAAAAGTGCATCACTTCTCCGAGATGAAATAGAAGCGTACATAACCGAGGATTTTACCAAGTTCAACAACATACGAAAAGAAATTGACGAGCTAGAGCTAAAGGCTGATTACATAAAGAGCAACATACGTAATCACTTGCCAAAATCTGTCAAGCTCGCGGTGGACCGCGGTGTGTTTTTATCGCTGCTAGGCGAGGTAGATAAGGTAGAAGATTTGATACAGGACATCGGTGAGTGGATTTCAATGCGTGAAAAGCCCATACCCGAGTCGCTAAAAGAGGAGTTTAGAGCGCTTTTTTCAAAAACACTTGAATCGGTGGAAGTGTGCGAGAAAGCCATAAACCAGCTTAATATAGTTATCGAAGCCTCATTCGCAGAAAACGAACGAAAGAAGATGAAAGAAATAATACAGGAGCTTCACAAAGTAGAGCACGAGAGCGA
>JALULR010000186.1 GCA_027056155.1 DHVE2 group archaeon | reverse complement strand
TCTCTATGTTTAATTTTTCTTATTTTTTATTCCTAGTTTTACATGTTTTTTGAGGAATTCAACTTAACCCTTTTTAATAACACTGCTCTATTGTATAACTAAAACAAAGTTATAATAAAAATGCAAAATATCTGATTATATACACTCATGTATGTCAATCCGTATATCGGAGAGATAGAAACTTGGCGAAAAGTGAGCTTGGATTGATGATTTCTCCACAGAAATATTAATTTTGTAGCGCAGAGAGCCTTTCACAGATGTATATGGAGAAAATATGCAATATAACAGAATGCCCATCAACACATTTATATTCACATACTCAATTATACAAGATGAATGGTTTTCGTAAACAGGGAGAGAGAGCTTGCGTTGCTCGAAAAAGAGCAAAAGAAAGCTTCAGCTGGAAATGGGAGAGTTGTAGTGATAGAAGGCTCTGCAGGCATGGGAAAAACCGCACTCGTGGAAGAATTTATTAAAAGAGTGAATGTGGAAGCAAAGATTGCCCGAGCACGCGAATGGTCTCAGTTTCACCCATATTCACTAATTGAAGATGTTTTAGGTAGAGAGACCAGTGTTAAGAGATTAAGCGAAGAATATTCCAAGATGAGAATAGAAGAAATCGCAAGAAAAATTGAAAATGAGCGAGGATTAATAGCGATTTACGAGGAAGTAGCTGGAGATTCTTGGCAAATATTTGAACATATGAGCAAAGATAGGGGTTCTCTAGCACTACTAGTTAGCAAACCTAGAAGAAAAAAAGATATCTGGCTTACTGGAATAAGCACTTCCGTTAAGAGTGTGAATCCAGAAAATCTTGAATTTGAAGTCACGGGTGAGATACTGAATATTTTAGAATCCACCGAAAATTACGTTGTTTTCATCGACGATTTGAATTACCTGATTTACGTTAACGGGATAAAAAGAGTTGTTGATTTCCTCACCAATGTAGAGCAGGCAGCAAATAGTAGAAAACACTTAGTTTTACTTGGTATGCGCGCTGAATTCTTAAAAGATGAGGAGACGAAAGCCATTGAATCGCTCACCTCTAAAAAGATAGTGGCTCCGAGAAGCAGAGAAAATAAGAGAGAAATTGGGATATTCTTTGAATCTGCGGAGTTATGTAAATCTGAAGCCCGGGCGGTATTTACCTCACCAGAGGGCCACGGAGATTATGTAGTTGGCAATGCTCCGTTGGACCCTCATAGAATATACTTTGAGCTCTTTGAGGCGATAAACAGTGAGATAAAAAGCGGAAACGTCGTAGTGCTTGACTGCCTTTCATACCTCATACAGTACAACGACATAAGGAACATTTACGTTTGGCTGAAATCGGTGCTAGACCTTGGGGAAGAATGGGGTTTGAAACTATATCTCACAACCAAAGGGCTAACACGGGAGCAAATAAGATTCCTCGCAGGAAGTAGAGTTTCATCACAGTACGATATACGCAAAAGCTCGGAAGCGGAGGAAATGATGATTTACGATTCTATTCTTAACTACCTTGCCAACGAAGGAAATGGGAGAATTTTTGTATTCGAGGATATTCAGTGGGCTGATAGAAGTAGCATGGAAGCTATAAAATACATAGCGCGTGAGATTTACAGCAAGAAGATGATGCTCATACTCACCTACAGAGGCAGGGACATTGGAAAAAGGGAGGATTTAATTCACGTTATTGAAGACACAAAAATGCTTCCACACAGCACTTTCATTCGTCTCAGACCAATGGAGAGAGATAAAATTATGGACATTTTGAGTTCCATAGCGCAAGATGTAGATGATAATAAAATAAAGGAAATAGCGGAGAAGAGCGACGGAGAGCCTCTATTAGCGATTACCTTACTAAAATACCACAGCGAGGGAAAATACGGCGCGCCAGAAACATTGAGAGAGAGCATAGAAAACATCATTTTTTCACTCTCTGATAATTTGATTGAGTTTCTGTGGACAGTATCGGCTATAGGTGTGAGGGTCCCTCAAATACTCATGGATAAAATTGATTCACACTGGAGAAAGAAAGCGGAGAAAATACCGGGAGACATACTCACAATGACATATTACGGGGTGGAATTCAAGCATGGTATATATCGAGAGATAATCTATGATTCTGCGCCAAAAGAGGTGAGAGTGGAGATACACGGGAAACTAGGGGATATGTACAATGAGATTGATAACAAGAGGTTAGCCGCGCGGCATTTTTACCTAGGTGGCAGAATTGAAGGCATAGAATTACTCAAAGAACTGGGAGATGAAGCTCTTAAAAACATAGCCATATCAGATGCGTTGGAGTACTACGAGATGGCCGTGAAGCTAGCAAAGAGAAGAAATCAGGTTCAGGAAATGTATTCCCTAATTGAGAAGATTGCAGAGCTAAAAAAGATGAAGGGATTATGTAAAGAAGCCGTTGAGCTGTACCAAGAGCTCATAGAAAATGGAAGAAGGAAAGCGGCAAACTTGGCTAGAAACATGGCTGAATGTCACTTGAAGATGGGTGAATACGATGGCGCATTACGCATCTTAGAAGAATACTTCCCTAAATCAGAAGGTATAGAACATGGCCGAATTGCAGGGGTCATAGGGGAAGTTAAGATGGCAATGGGGAACATATCAGAGGCACAATCTTATCTCGAGGAATACCTCAAAATTGCAAAGAAGTACAATAGCAAAAGGGATATAGCAAGGGCATATTTCAACATCGCCGTGCTAAATTATTATATTCCAAATTATAACGATGTTTTGGACTACGCTAAAAAATCGCTACAAGTAGCAGTGGAGCTCATGGACTACGAAACCATGGCAAACGCGTACAATGCCATTGCAGTGGTGTACGATAATTGGGAGATGATAGACAAGGCTGTAGAATATTATGAGAAATCGCTGGAGATAGCTAACATACTGGGAAATTACAGGCATATGATTAAGGTGTACAACAATCTTGCGCTCTTGTACGAGTATTACAAGGGAGATATCGAGACATCGCGAAAGTACTATTTTAGAACATTGGACCTTGCGTCAAAAATAGGAGGAAAGAAGGACGAAATGGTATCTTATTACAATCTGGCAATTTTAGAAAGCAGAAGCGGAGATTTGGAAAAGGCAATGGAATATGGAAGAAAAAGTATAGAGTTAGCAGATACTATTGAGGACGCATACTACATGTGCGCTACGCACCTCATTATGTCGGACTTGTACTACTATTTGCATGAATACGAAAAGTCAAACAAAGAGGCGGAGAAAGTAATAGAAATTGCGAAAAAAAACGGGTACATAGATACAATTATTACTGGCATTCTCGCATTGGCGGAGATATACATAGAGAAAAAGAATTTTGATGAGGCGAAGAGAAAAATCGAAGAAGCGGAAGGATATTTAAGTAACATAGACAATGTGTATTCAACTCTACAAGTTTTAGAATTAAAGGTAGAATTTGGAGTATCATCTGGTGATTTAGAATATGCACGGAAATATCTGAAAGAGGCATATTCAATTATGAAAGAAACGGGAATAGACGACAACCTAATGTTTTTCCAGTTCCGCGAGGCTTTGATTCTCTGCAAGGAGGGGAAATATGAAAAAGCGGTATCGATGATAGCAGAGGTGGAAGAGAAGATGAAAAGTCGTAGAAAATACGAATGGCTCGGCGATCTAAATTTCAGGTTTGCGGAGTGCATTAAAGGCAAAAAAAGAGAGGGGGCGATGAAATACTATTCAAAGGCGCTCAACTACTATAGGATAATAAATAATGCACCGAGGGCGAAGATGGTGGAAGAGAAGATGAAAGAATAGAAAAATAAAAACCGTTGAGAAACTTTAATCAACTCCACCGCCATACGGAACTATGTCCCGATTGATTCTTGCATTAGATGTGCTCGAAAGAGAGAAGGCAATGGAAATTGCAAAAAAAACTGCACCGTATCTTTACGCAATTAAGGTAGGCTGGCCTTTGGTTATGAATGCTGGCATGGATATAGTGCGAGAGATTTTGCAATTCTCAAGAGTGATATGCGACTTCAAGGTTGCTGATATCCCGAATACTACGCGCTTAATAGTGAGAAGCGCGAAGAAATATGGGGCCTCTGGAATAATCGTTCACTCCTTCGTGGGCCGTGATTCCGTTCGCGCAGCAGTAGAAGAGGCTGGCGATATGAACGTATTTGTTGTCACAGAGATGTCACACCCGGGTGCGCTGGACTTTATGCAGGAAAATGCGAAAAAAATGGTGAAAATTGCTCTTGAAGAAGGCGCGCGAGGAATAATTGCACCGGCAACGAGGCCAGAGAGATTAAGAGAGATAAGAAAAATCGCAGGTGACCTCTTAATTCTCTCTCCGGGCGTGGGCGCGCAGGGTGGAAAGGCGAGAGCTGCCATAGACGCTGGCGCAGACTATATAATTGTAGGGCGAAGTATATATAACGCATCAGAGCCTGAGGTGGCGGCAAGAGAGCTTGCTAGCATAGTAGCAGATGGGTATTAGCTCTGAAACTTGTACGGTGGAGGAATCATGCCCGAGGAAGAATGTTTGTAGCCCTCGTATGTGAGCGTAATAATTGTATCAGGCGCTATTTTTGTGCTATGCACTGTTATTATGTCACCGGTGGTAATCTTTCCGTTGTGGTCTAAATCCACATAGCTCCACTCTCCATCACTAGTTATTTTTTGTGAATATTTCATCTCGGTATCATTGATGCATATATGCACTTTTTCAGGCTCCAATGCCTCTGGGTTTGTGACCTCTACCGTGAAATTTGCCCACCCTCTTGTCAAGTTTGAGCTTTTTGGAGAGTATATGAGCATTACAATTAGGTCCTCTTCTATGTGCGGAATTTTGCTTACTCGCACACCGTACATAATTGTAGTTGTAGAAAGATAGTGAGATTTTAGAACGAGCTTATCACCATTTAGCGAATACGCATACTTTGTTTTATTTCCGTTTTTATTCACATATATATCATTGTGCCCAGTAATGTGCCATGTGAAATTCTCGTGTGTTGCTCCGGATAGATAGGGGCAGTATATGTATCCTGTGCCACTTGAATTGAAAATTATATACATATCTGCTGGCGAGCTTATGTTCGTTCCGTTATACAATGTATCCACGGAGGTTATATGCCATATTCCTACCAATGTGTTATTTTCTTGCTCTAAGTGCGGCATAATAACCCCTACAAATATTACCCCTAGCACTACTGCGCTTATTATGATAGCTCCGGCAACGATGAGCCAGCCATGAATGACTCGTGCTTTTGCTCGCTCTATATTTTCTCTATCTTTCTCATTTTCACCCATGCTTTCACTCTGCATTAAGATATTAACCAAGAGCGCACATATAATTTTTACGGGAAATAGCAAAACAAAAATAACGCAAAATAAAAAGATATGTTATGAAGGAGGTATTTCTATGGTTATTGAGCCTGTGTAGCCAGACACGCTTAAAGATACTTCAGCTCCCGAGAGATTGTTGTCGTGTATTACTATAATATCGCCGTCGGATATTTTTCCGTTTCCGTCCATGTCGATGTATCTCCATTGTCCTGTAGATGATATATCTTTAGAGTAAGATAGAGTCTGTCCATTTACTGTAATCACTACATCACTCGGATAAAAGGATTCAGGACTGCTAATTGATAGCGATAAATTAGCCCACCCGCTTTCTGGATTTGATGTCATTGAATTATAGTGCAAGCTTGCCACCAACTTTTGGTTTTGCGGATTTGAATAGAATGATGATGGTATAGAATCAACTCTCTCGCCGTACATTGTAATTTTGCTACCCATCATAGTAAATTCAAGTGTAATCTTGTCTCCTTGTATAGAGTATGTTATCAAGATACTTAGGCTCGAAGACTCCTCTGACCCGGTCGAAGGTGATACGGCTATCTTCCCGCCACCCTCATCTTTCCATGTAAAATTAGAGCTAGATATACCGTAACTAGCTTTGCTCACAGAGTAGCCTGTTCCTGAAGCATTGAACACTATGTACGCATCTCCCTGTGTGGTAGTGGTGTTTCCGTGGCTATCTGTCTCTTTGGTCTGAGTAATGTGCCATGTGCCCACAATGGAGGATTGTAGCGGGTTGAAGAATATGAACACTACGGCAATTATTATTATCGCTGCCACAACCGCGCTTATTATCCCTATGAGCAATCCCTTTTTCTTTTTTGGCGGCTTTTGAGCGTATTCCATGTACTCGCTTGGAGGATACCCCCCAGCCGGCTGCTCTTCGTAATATTCTTCCTCGCTGTAAGGCTCATTTCCGTATTGCCCGTTTTCGGGCCCATAATTGTCCCAGTCACTCATCTATCTTCACCTCGTGGTGATATGGTTTGCATATTTATTAAACTTTTACATGCGTGAGGATTAATATTATTAAATCTTTTTAGATTCATGGGCATTTTGAAACAATGGTATTAATTTGTGGATAAAACTAACCATAAATCGGTAAAATGCACAGATAATTAATGTTTGAAGGATAACAAAACTTTATAAATAGAAATGTGATACGCCTGCGAATGATAGAAGAAGAGATTAAAAAGATTCGCGACGCAGAGGAAGAGGCAAAGCGTAAAATCGAAGAGGCAGAGAAAAACTCTAAGGCGAAGGTAGAGCAAGCTAAGCGGGAGCTCCAAGAGGAAATCAAAAAAGAGCGAGAAGAGTTGCTAAAGAAACTTGGCGCCATGAAGAAGAGCGCAGAGTCAGAAGCAAATAAAGAAGCAGAAGGCATTAAAAGAGACCTTGAGCAGAGAGCAAGAGAGGTTCGCAGCATTAGTGAGGATAAAATTGTGACCGCCGCGAAGGAGATTGTGGAGCTTATTTTAAGGTGAAGTAAATGCTTTTCCCGGCCAAGATGGCTGAGGTCGAGGTTCTTGTTCACAATTCGGTGAAGTACGAGGTACTCCGCGTGATGCAGCGTAAAGGATTTATGCATGTTGTGCACCATGAAATTGAGGGCATTGATAATGCAAGACCCTCAAAAGATGTTAACAAAATAGTTGATTTGAGTTTTAGGATTTCAAAGTTAATGGGTGTGTTAAATATTGCAAAGCCTCACGGCAAAGGCGGAATCAAAGAGCTTTTGAACCCTACTGGTCCAGAGCGCTACGACGCTCGTTCTCGAGCACGTAATGAGATTTTAGATGATGCAGAGCGCACGCTTGAATCTCTAGAATCGCAAATTCTAGCATTAGGACAAGAGTGGGAGCAACTCAATAATAGTATAGAGCAGCGCCGCAGGCAGCTTGAGGAGCTAAAGCACCTGATGGGCATGGACATTGATGTTGGGCATGTGGGCGAGGGTGTGTATGTGGCTGTGATAGCGGGCATTGCAAGAGATATTACGCAGCTTCTCAAACTCAAAAAAGAAGAAAAACTCGCGCTATGGTACCAAGCGGAGGGGAAGAAGAAAAATATATCGTATATTATCGTAGCCGCATATCATCTTAAAGATAGAAAAGAGGTAGAATCAGCACTTAGATTTTCCAATTTCTCAGAATTTAACCTAGAGGGTTTGGAAGGGAAGCCAGCAGATGCTCTCAAGCTCGTTGAAAACGCCACAGCGCAAC
>JALULR010000185.1 GCA_027056155.1 DHVE2 group archaeon | reverse complement strand
GATTCACAAACCGGCTATTTTCCACAGTCACACTGGTGGATTTTTCAATATAGATAAGCGAATTTGCAGCGTTTCTGAATTGCACATTATCTATGCTCAAATAAGTGGTGTTATACGCTTCAATTCCATAAGTATAGCCCGCAGCTCCATCTACCGCAGAGGAGTTCTCAATATAGGTATCTCCTATCACCACATGCTGCGTTGTGTTTCCAATGTAAAATCCCGCACTACTTCCCGTGGCATCAACATGGAAATAATTTATCTGATACGGTGAGGTAGCCGAGCCATCTCCCGGTATGTTATATGTAGCAACAAAATTCTCAAGCTCTGCATCGGAGTTTATCCTCACAGCTGAAATTCTCTCCTGATACATAGATTTTATCTCATCAGCGCTCAGCGTGCGCTCGTATATGCGCACCTCGTCAACAGTCCCGTACTGGAGATTGCCGTTATCTCCGTATCCTACGTAGAAGTTCGCTATATCTGTATTGGGCTCAAAAGTGTAAGTTGCCTGCTTATTTAACACTCCATCAACCCAGAGCTGCATTACATGTGTGGTGTAGTTATACTGCCCAACCACAAAGTGCCATCTACCATCTGCGAGCGAGTTATTGCTCTTTACATAGTAATCTGCATCGCTGGCATCTTCCATCCAGAAATGCACCACTCCACTACTCTCAACTTCCAGCTCGGAGTGAATATGAGCCACCTTTTCTCCTGTAATCTGTCCATATCTCCCATACGGCATTTTGAACCATACTGCATGCGCAATGCTCTTCACAGAATTCGCCTTTATGTACGTGGCCACAGAGCTTGCATTTACTTTAGAATCAGAATTGGGAAAATAAATACCATGGCCGCGCACGCCCCAGTGAAGTGCGGCATCCACTACGTCCGCAGTGAATCCGTTTCCAGAGGAATCATTGGTCTCATTATTATATATTTCATTCATCTTCCAATATGCTAATATCCCATTCTCGCTTTTCAGAGTTGTATGGTACCCATGAGGCAAATACGTTTGCCCAGTTATTACAGTTCCTAGTATCGCTCCAATTGCCACAACCATCACAATCATTTTTATATGCCCTATCCTCAATATACCACTACTCCTGCGAGCGTCATACTCGCAAATAACAATACTACTTTGAAATATTTAAAATTTTCTAAGTATATGTGGAAATAACTTAGCAAGCATATCGCCTTATTCAAAAATTATGAAAATTAGAATTTCAAATATTTTAAAAATACATTTTAAATGATATCCCACATAGAAATGTAAAAAGGCCAGCAACAATGTTTTAATATCCTGCTAAAATACCGTAGTTGTGAATCTAAAAGAGCTTGGCGAGAGAGCGGTAATAGACGAGATATGGAATGCATTAGGGGAAAAGGTAGGTTACGATGACTGTGCATTTATAGAGCAAGGCTCGCGTTACCAGCTTTTTACCACTGATTTTGTAGGTGAGGGCACACATTTCATCTCTGATGTAGCTCCATATCCCCTTGGAGAATTCATAGCGGGGGTTAATATAAGCGATATAGTAGCAATGGGCGGCGTGCCCGAGTTTTTCATGCTCTCAGCGTTCATGCCACGGGATAAAAACATAGATTTCATAAAGGGCGTGATTAATGGTATCAAGCACATTCTGGATAAATATGATATGAAGTATCTAGGAGGAGACTTGAAAGAATCTTCTATAACGGGATTTGCAGGATTTGCAATAGGCCATGTTGAAAAAAATAAAATAATTAGAAGAGTTGGAGCGAGCGTGGGCGATAAGATATTTATTACCTCTCCTCTAGGCAAGAATGCGGCTTATTATTACCTTTGGAAAGAAGGCCTAGCAGAATTCGAAAAAGTGCTAGAAATCGAGCCCCGTGTAAAAGAGGGCAGAGCTCTTGCAGGAAAGGCACATACAGCAATGGATACTTCCGACGGCTTGATTTCCGCACTATACCAGCTTCAAGAGCTTAACAACTTAGGGTTTGAGGTAAGGTTCGAAGATGTGCCATTACACCCCAAAGCAGAAGAGGTCATGGAGGAGTTTCACATTTCAGCTAGGGTGCTTCTTGAATTTGGTGGTGATTACGAACTGCTCTATACTTCCTCAGAGCATGTTTTAGGCTACGAAATAGGAGAAGTCGTAGAAGAAAAAATAAATTACGGTGGTAAGGGCTATGAGAGCTTTAGCAAAACACTGGACCAAGCTTGAAGATAACAAAGTGCGCTGTGAGCTATGTCCACATCGCTGCGTGCTCGATGATGGTCAAAACAGGAGTGTGCAGAGTTAGAAAAAACATCGGCGGAAAACTGTACACTTTGATTTACGGCTCGGTGTCATCAATGGCAATAGACCCCATCGAAAAAAAGCCACTTTTTCATTATAAGCCCGCATCGCGCATATTTTCGGTATCTACCGTAGGTTGCAATCTAAGATGCAAGCATTGCCAAAACTGGGAGATAAGCCAAGTTGGTCCCGAGAACTTTTCGCACTTGCGAGATTTCAAACCAAAAGAGCTCATCAAGCTTGCAAAGGCACATGGCAGCGAGGGCATTGCATTTACGTACAATGAGCCTACAATATGGCACGAATACACCTTAGATGTGGCAAAGTTAGCAAAGAAATCAAAAATGTACAGTGTTTATGTCACAAATGGGTACATCAACGAAGAGCCACTTCTGGAAATTGCAGAGCACATCGATGCATTTAATATTGATATTAAGGGCTTTACTGACGAATTTTATATGAAAATTGCAGGAGGTAGGCTAGCTCCGGTGCTTAGGTCGGCGGAGTTAGTGCATAGCTTAGGAAAGCATCTAGAGCTTACATATCTTATCATACCGGGGCTAAACGATAGCGAGGAAGAGCTGAGAAAATTCGCAGAGTGGGTTCTTTCACTTAGCGCAGATATACCTGTTCATTTTTCGAGATTTTACCCTACATACAAGCTCACAGATAGACCAGAAACGCCTATAAAAACGGTTCATAAAGCATATAAAATTGCAAAGAAAGTGGGATTAGAGTATGTGTATCTCGGCAATACGTGGGAGCCAGAATACGAGAGCACCTATTGCCCAAAATGTGGAAATCTACTAATTGAGAGGGTCTATTATAACACGAAAATAGTAGGGCTCACCGATGATGGCCACTGTAAAAAATGCGGAACTAAAATAAATATTGTTCTGTGAATAAATTAAAAAGATACGGCAATGAGACTTAATGGACATATTTGAGTAGGAACTATTATATACTCCAACATTTACATCTAGCTGAGGTGAAAAATATGGAAGCTATAGAAGCAAAAGTATTAAGCTGGCTTATGGAAGGCGATGACAACGCAAAAAATATAGTAGATTTGCCATGGAAAGTTGAAGAGATAGAGCGAGATATATATCTTGCAGAGCACCCGTCCGTGCCCATGCACTTGATGGTTATGTTCTCTGAGAACTTTGTGCATCTAGTTGTACCCACATCTATAGAGACAGGAAACTTGAGCGATGAAGAAAAGCTCGAAATCTACAGAAAGCTCCTAACCCTAAACGAGGGTGTGCACATGATGAAGTTCTCGATAGGCGGAGAAAACGCACAAATACGGCTTCGCGTAGATTTGGATAAGAGCACACTGGGCAAGGATGAATTCAATAATGCGCTAGTAGCACTAGTAATTGGCGTGCTAGCAGGAGTTATGGCACTAGGCATAGAGGAAGAATTTGCACGCAAGGTATTGGCGAGAATTGCAATCATGCTGGTAGACAAGATGGAGAAAGGTGCCACTGAAGAAGAGCTACTTCATTTTCTCACGGTTACCGTGGGCATGGATATACGCGATGCCAAAGATTTCTTAGAGCAGGTAAAAAGCGCGATGGAAGAATAAAAATCTAAACTTTTTCCTCTTCTTTTACCACTAGCTTGCCATGGGATTGAGGCACTATTTTCCACTTGCCCGCAATCTTCCTTTTGAGCTCTTGACCGTTGAAGTATCTATCTAAAAATATAGCCAAAGCTGCAACTTCGCTGTGCGGCTGGTTGCCCACTGCAACGTTGAAATCCGCCATATCGTAAACTGCACGAGGCACTTTTTCCGCGCCTACAATTACCAGCATATCTCTATCTTTTGGGATATGGTCAATTACATCATCTACAGGCAATCCGTACATGGTAAGATGCACTTTTACGCCCTGAAACTCACGTATTACCTTTTTCCATGGCACACCGCTCTGAATCTCAAAATCGCCTCCAAACCTAGATAGTACATCGTTTATTGTGCTCTCTATTTTCTCATCTTTGGTAGATATGATTATCTTATCCGCTCCAAATGCTCTAGCCACTAACGCCACATGCGTGGTAATTCTCTTGTCTCTCTGCGGTCTATGTCCCAGCCTTAGCACTGTAATCATAGGCGCTCAAATATGTCATCATCTTCGTGGTTATGTTCATGCGTTTCAAGTTGTTTGGCCTTTTTAGTATGCTCGAGCGTTTCAGATTTTGATGTGGGCACAGGCTCTGCCTCAGAGGGATAGAGCGCGAGCAATAAGAATCCAACACCGAAAAATGCAAGAAACATTTCAACGCCTGCTAGCGTGAATACTAGTACCTCATGGAGCACATCTTCGCCGGCAGCGGTGCACGCGATAACCCATAATATAATTGCCAAGCCTATGCTCAAGCCACCTAAAAAAGTACTTATAGCAGCTCTGGTACCGCGAATCCTAGGCATCTGGAAGAATATAGCCGTGCCCGATGTAGCAAGCATACCCAATACCATAAACAGTATGGATACAATGGATAGCTCCTGCAAATATAGCAAATACGCAAATACACCTATCAAAACAAAGCTCACGCCAGAGAGCAAACCTAACTTTTCCTCGCCCCACATAAAGCCCTCAAAAAACATCACATCACCTCTACTCGCATACCCTTGATTTCCAATCTATCACTTCTTTTTATTAGTGCCCTTAGCATAATTTGACTTATACCCAACTTTTCTACCATATATCCAATAAAAGTATTTTTGTCTTTTGCAAGCTCTATAATCTTAGATTCCCACTCTTTGAACTCATCATCGGGCATCGTTATCACGTGCAAAACTTCCGATGCTTCCAGTATGGGTATCGAAAGTGTTATTTGAAACAGGTCATAGTATGTATGATACGCTCGCACCACTCCGCTCTCTGTGTTAATCCACTGGGTCTCTACAAACTTAATGTTTTCCAAGTACTTAAGTGCCCGAACCCCCTCTTCGCCGTATTTTTCTTCAATTTCCTCAAGCGTGCACCATTTCTTTGTAATCTCCTGAAACACGTTCTTTTTTACCTCAGTGTTGCATGAGTAAAATACGGATACCAAGTCACCAATCTCGTTAACAACCTTAATTCTATTACCCGGCATTGAAGGGGGAATGTAATTCGGTGATATATATTTTGTGTTATTTTTGATACATAACGGCAAAAATCATGCGGTTGGGCGCAATAAGTGCATAGATTATTACGCGTAGTGGATTCTACCATAATGATGCGAGAAAATGCTTAAATATTAGCTGCATATACCACGGTGATTGATATGAAAATGCCAAGAAAGATTAAAAAATATTGTCCTTACTGCAAGCGTCATACTATTCACACAGTAGAAAGAGTTAAAAAGAGGAAGGCAAGTGAGCTTAAAGCAGGACAGAGGAGATTCAGGAGAGTTACTGCGGGTTATGGCGGCTTTCCAAGACCCAGATTTGAAGGTCGCGAGAAGCCTACAAAGAGAATTAATATACGATATAGATGCACAGAATGCAACAGAGCGCATACTTCGCCGACAATTCGCGCTAAGAAATTTGAGTTAGTGGAGGTGAAATAAGATGAAAGGCGGCAAAGCAAAGAACATTGACAAGTCTTTTGTAAAAGTAAAATGTCCAGACTGCGGCAACGAGCAAATAGTGTTTTTGCGTGCAAGCACCGTTGTGAAGTGCCAAGTTTGTGGCGCAACTATTGCCACACCCACAGGTGGGAAGGCGGATATACGCGGTGAGATAGTAGAGGTGTATTCGTGAAGCGTGGATTTCCAGAGGTAGGGGAGCTTGTTATCGTCACTGTGAAATCTATAAAGCCCTATGGGGCGTTTGTGAGCTTGGACGAGTACGAAGGAAAAGAGGGATTTATTCATATTGGTGAAATAGCAACGGGTTGGATTAAATACATACGAGACCACATTAGAGAGGGGCAAAAAGTCGTATGTAAGGTTCTGCGTGTTGACACTGAGCGTGGGCACATTGATTTATCATTAAAGCGGGTAAACGAGCATCAAAAAAGGGATAAGATACAAGAGTGGAAAAACGAGAAAAAGGCGGAAAAATTATTTGAGATAGTAGCTCAAAGGCTCAACAAAGATATAAATGAATGCTATGAAGAGTTTGGATTTGAGCTAATTGATAAGTTTGGCACGCTCTACGGAGCGTTTGAGGAAGTTGCAATAAACGAAGATGTGCTTTCAGAAGAGGGTTTTGATGGTGATTGGCGCAAAGTTTTTGAAGAGGTTGCTAAAGAGAATATAACCCCGCCGTATGTACGAATATCAGGGTATGTAGAATTAAGTACATCTGCCCCTGATGGAATAGAGAAAATTAGAAAAGTGCTATCTGATGGAGAGCAAGAGAATGTTAAAATAACCTACGTAGGCGCTCCGAGATATAGAATTTACGTGCGAGCAGAAGACTACAAAACCGCGGAAGAGTTGCTAAGTGCCACTGCAAATAACATAATTGAAGAGTTTCAAAAGCTAGGTGGAGAAGGAGAGTTTCACAGAAGGTTGTGATTATGCATACATTAATTAGAAAGTGCCCACAATGTGGCAAATATACGCTGCATGAGCGCTGTCCTTATTGTGGAGCAACAACTGTTGAAGCCATGCCTCCAAAATTCTCTCCTGAGGACCGATATGGCAAGTACAGGCGAATGCTCAAAAAAGAGGTGAAAACAAATGGAGCCAATAATTGTTAAGTATGTAGAGAGACCAGAGTTAAAAGACCCTGTATTGTTAGAGGGCTTGCCCGGGGTAGGTAATGTGGGAAAGATAGCGGCAGAGTATTTGAAGGATAATCTCGATACAAAGCTAATGGTTGAAATATTCTCAAAGTATCTCCCTCCGCAGGTATTAATGAAGGGAGATGGCACAATGTACCTTGTTAGAAATCAGCTATGGTACTACAAAAACGATAAAGGAGAGCATGACTTAATCATACTTGTTGGCGATTATCAGGGTATGAGCTCAGAGGGGCAGTACGAGCTCTCGTACAAGGTTCTAGAGATAGCAAAGGAATTCGGCGTGAAAAATATAATTACCCTTGGCGGCTACGGCACTGGTCAGCTAGCTGACAAGCCGCGAGTATTTGGAGCAGCCTCTAATCTCGAATTTGTAGAGAAGTTGAAAGAGCACGGTGTGTATTTTTCTGAGACAGAGCCTTCTGGAGGCATCGTTGGAGCAGCCGGGCTTTTGCTCGGGCTCGGTAAAGAGATATTTGAGATGGAAGGCGCTTGTTTAATGGGCGAAACCTCCGGGTACTTTACAGACCCGAGAAGCTCATACTA
>JALULR010000184.1 GCA_027056155.1 DHVE2 group archaeon | reverse complement strand
CGAGGGTATTGATAAATCTCTCAGAGTATCTTTGCCTAGGGTCACCCTCTGTGCTCAACCCTGCTACTGCATCTGCTACTGCAAGAATGGCATTTAGCTTTGTAATGTTCCTTAAAACAGCTTGTAAAGGTCTTATATTACCTATAAAAGCCACAGCGCGAATTTTAAATAAATATTTGCCAGGGGTTTTACCGGTGAGTATATCAAATATAAGCGCGTAAATAAACCATACCGGTCCTTGAAGAAGGAAGATGTAAACATAATCTACTAGATCCATGGGTCTGAATAGGTATATTATAAGCACAGCAACTATGTATGTGACTATAGCATCTATTGTTGCTGCGAGTGTGCGTCGAACCCATAGGTTTTTGAGGTTTTTGTCGTAATCCATTATCTCAAAGCCAGTTTGCATACATGGAACAATACAATTATAATCATAAAACTTACCGTGTGCTCTTGTACATATCCTCTTTGTCTTATAGCGGAATGGTTTGAAAACGATTAAATATGACGGGTCTATAGTACATTTGGCCAAGAGCTAGAGAGCGGTTACGGGCATTGTGCCTGAGGAAAGTCCCCCCTCCATCGGGCGAGCCGGCCCCGCGCAAGCGGGGGTCCTGAGAGGGACGGCCACGGAGCAGAAACGCCACAGCCCGCGAAGCAGAATGATTCCCTGCGGATGACATTTTCGCGGGAGTTGATGAAACGGCTGACCCCGGCGGAGCAAGCCCAAGTCGCGCCTGTGAGTTGCCCGACAAGGCGCAGGTAGGGTGCATAGACAGATGCCGCTATAAACAGAAGGGGGCTTACTCCTAGCACTTGGCTACTCTATTTATATTTATTGTGCCTGTTATATATCTCTTATAAACCCCAATACGATTTCTCTTTTCTCTTTATGCGTGCGATTTCCTCGAGGACTTCTTTGTCTTCATAGCTTAGCTCCATTCTAAATAGCTTGCGAGCATCTTCCTCAGGGATATCTATGTAATATGTTTCATCAGCCTTCATCTGTCTGCCTATTGTCACACCCTCTATTGCTACTGCTACCTCTTCACCCATAATCGCTTCGTTAACATTGTTTTCTCCGTTTCTTATGCTCTTAATTCTCCCTACTACTCTCCCATCGGCCCTCAATATTCTTTGACCTATCCTTATTCTACCACCAAGAACCCGAACTCCTACTATCGCAGGCTTGCTAAGCCGGAATATGTATTCTGGAAGAACCCTAAATTTTCCCGGGAAGGTTATTTCCATTCTCTTTTCTTTATCCATTTCCCTCTTTTTTTCATCTGCCCATTTTTTGTAATCATCTACAATCTGGTAAATCACCTTATTAACAAAAATATTAACCTTCTCTGCCTCTTGCTGAGCATCTGGAAGCAGGCGAACATTGAATCCGAGTATCACCTTATATAGCGGATTTTGTATTGTTACTGCCTCTACTATGTCTCTTTTAGATATGTCACCAATATCCGCTTTCTTTATGGGTATTTTTTCTTGCTCTAGTTCATATGCTAAAGCTTCTAAAGAGCCAAGAGCGTCTGCTTTTATTATAACTCCCTCTTCTTGAGTTAAAATGTTTATTTTTGTCTCTTTTTGTACCCTTTTTATAGCTTTATCTACATCATCGTTTGCTACAAGCACTGGCGCCCCCGCTAGCGCATTTTCTAAGTTTGGTGCAGCAATTTTTATGCCTGCGGCTGCATGTACCTCATCTACACTCATAAATCTATCTCTTGGGTCGCGCATCTCGTCAAGGGGCTTTGGCTTTAATATAGCTTTAATCTTGGTTACGATGGGTTCTGCATAGCTGCCTACTACGATGGTATCTCCTTTTCTAAATGTGCCTGAATATA
>JALULR010000183.1 GCA_027056155.1 DHVE2 group archaeon | reverse complement strand
TCTATAACCGGCTTGATTTCCAGATGCTTGAACGGGTTTGGAATAAGCTCTTTCTTATCAGTCTTAGAGAGTGACTTAGATATACTAACTAGTGCCCTTACTGTGCGCTCCACATCGCTGTATGAAAGCCTGTATGTTGTGAGGAAAAGAATGGTATTTAGGCCGCTCTTCTCAACGATTATCTTATGATTTTTGGAAAGGGTATTGCCTATCTGAAATCCCGTTTCTTTGTATTTTGTGAGCGCAATATTCGTCTTCGTTCTATCGTAGCCGGATATATAATCCTTGACCAGATCAAATTCGAGAGAGTCGTCCATAATCTTCATTGGAGGTATCAGTTTTTTCCCTAGCAAGTCTTTGAAGTAATCCGCTTTTCTAATCAATTCTTCTATCACCTCGCGCCCGTTCTTTTCCATGTATTCCCTCACCGCGTCGAGAGATGCAAGGAGATGATAAGATGGGCTCGTAGTCGCGTATTCTCTGAATGCCTCGTACATAAGGTCGCTGTTCACATGCTCCTCCCTCCAATGGAGCATACCGCTCTGCTGCAGAGAGCCACCCTGCTTGTGCGTGCTCTGAACCGAGATGTCCGCCCCAGCTTGCATAGCGCTGGGAGGTAATTCTTGGGTGAAATGAAAATGCGAGCCCCAGGCTTCGTCCACAATCACCTTTATATTTGAGTCAAAATTCTTCACCACTTTGACTATATCGCTCACCCTCGCCGAAAGCCCTGAATACGTTGGCGAAGAGAGGATAACCGCGTCAGTCTCAGGATAATTGTTTAGCGCGTCTAAAACATCCTCTGGCTTTGGAGGAATCAGGCTTTCAAACTGAGGGTCGTAGAACGATTTTATGAATCTGAACTTGACTCCGAGCCATTCGGCCGCGTGAAGAATAGAATGGTGGATATTGCGCGTCACCAGAATTTGAGGATTGTCATGCTCCAGCGTGAGCATTCTCATAACGATGAAGTTGCTCCCCGTGGTGCCATTGACACTAAACAGAGTTTCGTCCGCACCGTATAACTTCGCTGCTTTTTTATGCGCCTCCCCGAATACGCCCGTGTTATCCACATAACTGCCAAGAAAATGCGCAGACACAGATATATCCGTCTTATAAACATTGGTGATTTTTTCCTGCTCAGGCAAAATTGAGGGTGTGCACCACTTCACATAGCCCCCAACATTCTTAAGAGCTTCAATAATCGGCGCGTTTGTATTAACCATGTTGGAGATTATCGCTGTACACCTATTAAAATTTTCCACTTCACAGGGTGGGTTGAAACCCTAGAGAAAAATCAGAAACATAATATATGTGCCAAAATCCATCGTTGATGATTTAGTGTTTAAAGATTATTTTCCAGAAGATTGGAAGCATGCAAAACCATGGCAAAGGAAAGAAAATAGATGGGACAAAGAATTAGAACTGATGAACCTTAAGAAAATAGCATCACTTAATTATCTTACCTCTGATTCGTCTGGTAAACCTCACGTCAGAAGAAATCCTAAAGATTATGTTCATCTATTCTATAAGATAGATATTAGCGATATCACGATGAATTTGGTTTTCAGAGGCTTTTTACTGCGGGTTTACAAAGAGTGGCGCTATTATGTGAGTGAATATATTGATGTGCCTTTACATACTCGTCCATTTCTCGCGGGACTCGTGAGTCTACATACTTTTACACATCCGGAACCATGGTTTTCATCTAAATATATTGCGCATATGTATCCACGCATAGTGGAGATGGCAAATTTCTGTGATTATGCGAGCAAATGTTACTATGCTAAATTCTTTGGTTCTGCTATTGGTGTATATCAGGGAGGAAAACAAACAAACCCAAAGAACATAAATAA
>JALULR010000182.1:1369-7590 GCA_027056155.1 DHVE2 group archaeon | reverse complement strand
AAAATCTATGATTTTCAAGTTAGACGCTTGCACGAGCACAGGCAAGAGATTTTAGAGGAGCTAATAAAAATTAGAAGAGCCATCTCTCCCGAGCTGGTTGTTGGACCCTCGCTCCACGATTTTCATCAAGACCATCAGGTAGTTGCAAACGAGATGCTGCGCGCATTCAAAAACACCGCTTCGATAATTTCGTACGAGTTGCCATGGAACCATGTGGAATTCACAGCACAGATGTTTGTGCGCTTAACTCCAGAAGAGATAGACAAAAAGCTGGCACTGCTCAAAAATTACAAAAGCCAGATTGATATGAAACGTCCGTATTTCCGCGAAGAATTTATAAGGGGCTGGGCTAGAATGCGTGGGGTGCAGATACACGCCGAGTTTGCTGAAGCATACGAAGTGCAGCGATGGATTATTCTGTAAAATATTTTCTGCCTCTACTTTCTCTCTCTTTTTGTGGTCTTTCTCTCTTTGACTCTCCTTAACTCACCACCGCACACAGGGCACTCTTTATAGTATTTCCTATAATAACGCCCGCAAGATGCACAGCGCCATTTCCATTTTCTCCGCTCTTTGATGCCATGCATCTCCGCAGTTTCAAATTGTATGCCTAGTTCTTTAGCCACATTTTGCATAGCATAATCATCAGTAACCAGTATTGCATGCTCCTGCAGCGCAAGAGCTAGCACCTCTATATCTGTTTTAGACAAAACTTCAAAATCCCCAGTTTTTTTACTTTCTTTTTCTATGATTTCTATATGCTCTTTGTTCGGCTCTTTGATAACATACCCCAACATATCAGCAGTCTTAAATTTCACCTCCTCTGCCACCGCCTGAGGAATCAACACAGAATCTGGAGGAAGCACAATCCCACTTATTATGGCAGAAGAGTCCAATACGTACATGATTTGCGCATGTAAGCATATAAAAAATACTTTTTGAGGGGTGGTAATTACCACCAAAAGATTAAATAAAATCAAAGCTAAATTTAATATAGATGTATGATGAAATAATTGCCGATGTTATAACCGTAATAATATTTGTTTTTTACTTTGCGTATATATTCAAAAAGCTGGGAAAGCAGCCGCTAACTTACGTTTTATTTGTATTCTCGCTTGGAATATGGATACTCACCATTGCTGATATTTTTGCAGTGGCATTCTACAATAATCTCGCAATAGAGTGTATAGGCAGCAAAATTACCGCGCTGGGCACGCTTATAGGTATCCTAGGGTTACTTACCGCACTTACAATGTTTCCAAGAAAAAATGTGATTTACAAAGCTCTGCCTTCCATATATGTTGTCTCATTTCTTCTAAGCGTGTACTTGTTTTTCACACCGCACATGCTCTACTGCCACCCAGAATATGGAGCAATTAGAGGAACATTTTGGAGCATGTACATGCTATGGGTATTTAGCCTTTTGATTCTTGCTGTTTCTATTCCTCTTTATACTCTTATTTTAACCAAAACAAAGGCCGAGAGAATGCAGGCACTCTACATGACACTTGGCTCTGCTGTGGTACTAGGCTATCTCGGATTGGCACAGCTTGCACCCATATACTTTGAAGATTTCGAGTATTTTACCGCGGTGCACATGCTCCCCGTAATGGGTTTATTATTTACCATTGCCCTAGTAAAATACGGCATGTTTATCGTAGTTCCAATGCGCGAGCCTAAAAAATCAGAAGAGTGCTGTGTTAAAGTAGAGCTCTACAAAATAAATGGCATCGCAAACCGGCACACTGCATTTAAGGCGTTTAGAGAGGAGATTTCAAAGGTGCCCGGAATGATTATAACAATCGCTCCACCGGCACTTCTAAGAAAGAGATATGTACTAGAAAAAACGCCCATAGTATGGCTAACTTACTTCAACGATAGAACAGAGCGCTGCATAATACCGGACCGCTTACATTTTGAGGCGATGTACGCAGCAATGAACTTTGTGGATAACGGTGGAGACCTTATACTCATAGATGGTGCAGAGTACATAATAGAGAACTTTGGAAGAAGGCCACTTGCAGAATTTGTTGAAGACCTTAAAGACATGAATAATCGCCTAACTATAGTCTTAGCTGTAGAAACCGTAAAATCTGTGCAGGGGCTCACTGACAAAGATGATGAGAGAAGAGCAAAGATTCCAGACCCACGCGTAATTATGCTCCACAGTGCTGAGTCTCTAGCAGAGAAGGATATGCTCGTAATAACCACAAAAGAAGAGCAAGATATGCGTGGCATGTTTGGCAACAATATAGAGGTTCTAAAATTAACTGGAGATTACGGAGTAGATAGATTACTGTTTGAGGGCATAAAGAGCGTAGAAGACTCAAAAAAGAGAGAGGTGTATATTGAATGTATGGATTACATACTCTCCGTGGGCAAGTACAAAAATGTAATGAACTTGCTCAAAGACATCATTGATATTGTGGTGCCTAGAGGTGGGTACATATATATTCGGTACACACCCAGAGCCGAAGAATCGCCGCTAATTGCTCAGTTTATAGAGAGCATTCAGTGAGCGTCTATTATCTCCTTTGCTAGCTCGTAAGCTTTTTTACCGCTCAGCAGCATGCCTCCAAAAGTAGGCCCCATGCGCGGAGCACCACTTACCCCGTTGGCAGCCATACCACAAACAATCAATCCTGGAAATATCTCCCGCGTATTACGCACAGTGGCAAGGTCACCGAGCTCCACATTCATTGCACCTTCGCCCATTATTATAATATCTTTCCTGCGCAGTGCAAGATGTTTTACTACCTCTGCAGGGTGTCCCGTTGCATCTATTACCACCTTTGATACTAGCATTAGCGGGTCAACCATCAAATTCGCAATTGGCACAGTGGACCAGTTTATTACCACACCGCGAACTTCATCATCTTTCATAATAATGTCCTCTGCAAAAACACCGTTGAGTATGTGCGCTCCACTGCGCGATAGTTTGTATATCAATGCTCCCGCAAGCTCTATGGCACTGGCCACATACATATCGCCTCTCTTTTCATAATTAATATCCAGCTCTTCAAAAACGGGCTTTGATTCTTCTGAAAAAGTAATGGTGTTGAAAAACATACCGCCGCCCCAAATTCCCCCGCCCAGCGAGAGCTTTTTATCAATAAGCACAGTGCGATAACCATCTTTTGCCAAGAGCATGGCAGCGTACAGCCCCGATGGACCGCCACCGACTACAACTGCATCGGATTCTAGAGACTCTTTGAAAATACGGAAATACTCGTCAATTATCAGCTCACTAATCTCTCGTTCAGGTTCCATGGTTCAAGGTATGGCGAGCATATTAATATCGTTTTCCAAGCTGATTTTTAATGTTCCCACCCGAGAAACAGTTTTTGGTCCACATGGGTGCCATCTACGAGAGTCAAGCGAATAACAATAAAGTAGCCCGGAATGAGAGCGTGGTCATGATTGTCAAGCAAATAAAAAGCCATAGTTACATTATCCACGCTAACGCGTGATACATTCCACGGTGCAACGGTTATAGGAATACCATTTTTTTTCATGAAAAGATACGCATCATTAAATGTGCCTATTTGGGTATACACACCTCCGTAACTTATATGCACGGGCACATCGTAGAATCCCGCAAGCTTGCCATTTGCATCTAACTCCATAGTAAAATTAATAGCAAGGGGATACTCTGCAAAGGTGAGATTGAAAGATATGTTTTTTGTATAATATATTGCCGTTTCATTTACATCAAAAGCTCTGCCTCCATATACTACATAATCTCCGATGGACACGCCTTTTGGCAAGATTGAGGCAAGAGCATGCATGTATCTCTTACTGATATTGTAAATTTTGGAATTGCTCATGTTCATAGCCTTGCGCTCCAAACCCGTACGAATATACGAAACAAAATATCCGCCCTTGGATACATTTAGCGTTGCGTTGCTCGTGGTAGCAATGTAATACGCTCCGTAATCCGCAACATTAGAATTATTCATGCCAAATAGAGAAGTTATATTGAGCACATCATGAGCGTTGTATTCATTATAGTGCGTTTTTAGCACAGGCACAAGATTGCCCGGTGGCAACTCTATATTTTTATTTATGGAAAAATTCTCTGTGTAATTGTAAGTTGCCATATAATCATAGACATAAACAAAATGCCCCACCGGTGCGCTAAAGAAAGGGTATAAAGATACAAGTAAGCCAATTACCAAAATCAGGCCAGCAAGGTGACCATATCCCATCTTCTTGTTGCGTGATACCTTGCGCTCCTCATCATCGTCGCTCACATACTACACCCGCCCCAAGATATACATTAACATTTATTTTCTTTTCCCTTGCACAATTGTTAGGCCAGCCAAAAATAGATAGGTGATTTCGATATAGGGAAAATACAAAATCTTTCAAAAATACCGAATAATGAATACTTCGCCTCTAACTGAAATGAGTACGCGGCTAATGTCTTCTTCCTCTCTGCTCTTCTCTGTATTTTTTGAACATATATTTTGCGGTGCCCCACATAAAGAGCGGCATCAATACGAAAAATATTATGAAAGTTGAAAAACACAGGGTTTGTTTGTTGCCAACATGCGCAAATAGAACCGCAGCGAACCAGAATGTGAAAATAGAGCCCCAGAGAACGCTTATAAGTGCCCATTTCCCATAAAAATGGTGCATTCGAAAGCTAAGAGAGGCTATGAGCGGCCTGTAATTTGTTAGGTAACTTAACCCGTACATTCTATCATAGATTATTTCGGGGCGGGTGTCCCTTACCCATGCGTGTAGCGCCAAATACATGCGTGGCAAAATAAGAAATGCAATAAACACCATCAAGAAGAACAGCAGTACCCAGACCATGGGCGGAAGCATTTGTATCACCTCACATGGTTATGAGAAAAACTAATTTAATATTTTCTCCTACTTAGGCACATTAAATTAGGCACGCCAAAAATGTTTAGATAAGTTTAAATATGTTTTCACAATTTCCCGAGTATGCTTCTTTCCGAGCTCAAGCCGGGCGAGTACGGACTCGTCAAAAAGATTACAGGCACAGGAGCTCTGCATCGCCGCTTGCTCTCCATGGGGCTTCTGCCCGGCGCAATTGTTCGGGTTGTGCGAGTATCTCCACTAAAAGACCCGATAGAGTATGAAATCCGAGGATTTTTTATCTCGCTGCGGAGGCAAGAAGCATCATTTGTAGAGGTAGATAGTGTTGTGCCTCTGTCTTTGGTTCCCCGCAACTCAAAAGTGAGGGTTGTATTTATAGACGGCGGAGTTGGTTTTGTGCAGAACATGGGCACTATGGGTATTTCAGTGGGCAAGCTATTAAAAGTAATACAGCCTTGCTGTCCCATGCAGGTTCAGACTGACGCAGGGGTATTTACCCTCGGACGGGGTATGGCCTATCGCGTGTTTGTGAGGTGATTGCGTGTTAGTAGCTCTCGCAGGTAATCCCAACACCGGAAAGTCCACCATTTTCAACGCGCTAACCGGCATGAAGCAGCATGTGGGAAACTGGCCCGGTGTGACTGTGGAGAAGAAAGAGGGAGAGGTGGAAATAGAAGGAGTGCGCGTGAAGGTAGTTGACCTTCCCGGAACATATTCCCTAACCGCATACTCACTGGAAGAAATAATCACAAGAAACTTCATAATTGATGAAAAGCCGGATATTATTGTAGATATAATTGACGCATCGAATCTTGAGAGAAATTTGTACCTGCTCACAGAGCTTCTCGAGTTGCATTCAAAAATAGTTGTGGTTCTCAACATGTTCGATGAGGCTCAGAAGAAGTATAAAATAGATGTTGAAAAGATGTCTCGCATAATGGGATTGCCCGTAGTTCCCGCTGTGGGGATTCGAGGAAAGGGCATTGAGGAGCTCAAAGATAAAATTTTACACGGACAATTCAACGCAAAGAAAGTAGAGTACCCAGAAGATGTGGAGCGAAGAATTGAAGAGATAGTGGAGCTAATAAGGCCTCTAAACATTGAGCCTGCAAGATGGTATGCAATAAAGATTCTTGAAAACGATGCAGAGGTTCACAAAAAAATCGCAGAAATGGGTGGAAAGAGCGTGCTGCATCGAGCCGAGCATTCAAGGCACGAGATTGAGGATATTTACGGAGATGATATTGAAAGCTTGATGACTTCATTTCGGTATTCTTTTGCTCACGGCCTGTTTCACGAGGTTGCAGAGCCCATAAACGTTGGAGGCGTTACTATCACTGACATGATTGACCATGTGGTAACTCACAAAA
>JALULR010000182.1:0-1359 GCA_027056155.1 DHVE2 group archaeon | reverse complement strand
TGCCCATATTTCTGGCAATAATGTACCTAGCGTTTCAGTTTGTGTTCTTAGTCGCCGCTCCGTTTCAAGACGCAATAGATTTGATTTTCAATGGAAAAGATGTTGCTAGCGGCCACATTCCTGGTTTGGTGGATTTATCGTACAACTGGATGCTCACCTTCATGCCAGACTGGCTCTCTTCATTCATCAATCACGGCATGCTTCGAGGTTTAGGTGCTGTGCTCACCTTCACACCGGTTATCATGCTTCTATTCCTTATTCTCTCATTTTTAGAAGATTCCGGGTATCTCGCGAGAGTTGCATTTCTCATGGACAGCATAATGAAGAAGATGGGCTTGGAGGGGCGCGGAATAATCCCGCTCATGCTCGGATTTGGCTGCAATGTGCCCGCGGTGATGGCCACCCGCACTCTGAAAGATGAAAATGAGAGAAAATTAAGTATTGCGCTGAATCCTCTTATACCCTGCGGTGCTAGAATTCAAGTTTTTGCATTTCTCTCAGGCATATTTTTCCCTTCAAATCCTGCGCTGGTGCTTTGGAGCCTTCTAATCCTCTCCATGGTCGTCGTGTTCGTGTTAGGTTATATATACAGCAAAACCATATTTCGCGGCAAGAGCGAACCATTCGTTCTCGAATTACCGCCGTACAGAATGCCCACCATGAAAGGAATTTCCATTCATATGTGGGAGAAGAGCGAGGGATTCTTGAGAAAAGCAGGCACGATAATTGTGGGCGCTGCAGCGATAATATGGGCCCTCGCCGCGCTGCCATGGGGCGTGGAGTACGGCTCACCCGATAGCTACATAGGAATGTTCGCCCAGTGGATTGCTCCCATTGGCACTGCATTTGGACTAACTCCCGAAGCCATGATTTCGCTGTTCTTCGGGTTCTTCGCCAAGGAAGTTGTAATTGACTCGCTCTATGTCCTCTACGGGAATAAAGGTGCTATTCTCGCAGCGATGACCCCGCTCCAGGCCTACTCATTCATGCTCTTCATGCTATTCTACACCCCCTGCGTAGCTACTCTCACCACAATTTACAACGAGACAAAGAGCAAAAAATTCACCCTGTTTGTAATTTTAGAGGGTTTGGTATTAGCGGCCATGTTCTCTTTCACTTTCTATACTCTGGCAAATCTTCTGGGGGTGGGAGTATGAATAAGGAAGTGAAAGTGAAGCTCGCTGTGGTTTACTCTTTCACCCTTATAGCTCTCACACTTTATTACGGAATTTACAACATATTTGCGTATTTTTCGGTACATCTTGGATTTTACTTGACGCCCATATCAATTGTTGCCCTGTTATCCTTTCATCTTTTCTACCGTGAGAAAAATGCCGCACTTTTTGCGTCAATTGAAAT
>JALULR010000181.1:7174-7639 GCA_027056155.1 DHVE2 group archaeon | reverse complement strand
GGGGCTTCTATGCAATCTCGCAGAAACGCTTACAAAATCCCCAATATGTAAGGCTAGAGTTGCTTTAGATGGGTCAAGAAGATATAAAGTCGCTATTGTAGATATGGTACTCGCCAAATAGGAAGATTTTGTGTAAAAATACTGCACACGCGAGCGTTCTCTGATATTTTCTAGTACATCGTACATCTCCGATATTACCGCGCTTCGATAATCTCTCCAAAGCACCTCCATCTTATCAAAGTTCTCCCGCTCTCCAAGTATGTACCCAAAAGCTATGCTCTGGTTATCCGTTCTGCACGCAGCATCAATAAGCTCTGTAAGATAACGAACACTTCCACCCTCATCAAAGTCAATATCCACTATAAACTTCCCCGCTTCTGGAATTTTACTATTTTTGATTAAATTTAAAGACAGGTACGAGCCCAACCTCATTTTTTCTTCCTCTTTTAATGTTTTGAAATCTCG
>JALULR010000181.1:0-7164 GCA_027056155.1 DHVE2 group archaeon | reverse complement strand
TTTAAGTGCAGTTTCTATATTATCGCGCCTTCCTGTAAGCCCAACATAAAACGGTTCTACTGAATAAAATATGGCCTCCCCCACGGGCCCGTGAAAAGGTAACACATAATCCTGCTTTATGCCGAGCCCTTCTATAATCTCCCGATTTAATCCCACTGCACCTCTAGAAGACAAATACTGCTTATCCCCAAGCATACCCGCTAACATGTATCTTGCATACTTTTTGTTATTAGCCAATAGATAGGCCATGGTGGTTGCAGTAGCCTCCACCGCGCCATCATAACCAAACAGGTGCGGGTTTATATGCACAATTTTATCACTATCACCCGGCGGATTATGATGGTCAAGCACAATTATGTTACCACTTAGCTCATTAACAAGCGAGGAGCCCAAGTCAGTAAGTATCACATACTCTTCTTCCTTAACAATATCCAAAATTTCCTCACGGTTAGCGTTGCGAAAAAAACTGACATGAAAGTGCTTGCCTTGCTCTTGCAGATATGAGGCAACTATGCCCGCAGAGCATACCCCATCAACATCGTAATGGGTCAAAATTCTAAAAAAATCCCCCTCCCCAATCATGGCCCTAGCTTTTTCGAGCCGCTTATCTAGTGCATTCATCACCTCACCAGAAGCTCGGCATCTTTTATGCTGTATTTCCAATCTTGAGGCAACTTGCCTACTCTCTTATAGTATTTCATCAACCTTCGAATCTTTGACTCTACAAGCTGGAGCCCTCTCTTATTTCCAGTATCTCTTGGATTTGCCTGAAGATGATTACTAATACGCACCGCCTTGCGCATAAGCGCCATTAAATCGTCAGGGATTTGAGGCGCCATCTCATTCTCCGCAAGTATCTTTCCAATGCTCTTTCCCGTAATGAGCTTTACATCAGGCACAGCGTACTGGTCACGCATAATGGTACCTATCATAGCCTGACTATGGCCCTCTTTTGCAAGCTCAATAACCTTTGCAACAACCTCATCTTCGCTCATGGGAACCCAATCTGGCTTATCTACCCGAAATGGCTTATGTGACCCGGATTGGCCCTTTCTCCGTGCATGAATCCTTCCCATGTGTATTCACCTGTAGCCGTTTAATAAAATCAAATACTTAAAGATTATCTCCTCAAACGCACAAAAATTTTAATAGCGGCCTGATTATTTTAATAACTTCGAAAATTTTAAATATCGTGAATTCCATGTATACATTATGAGGATATTTGTGGGTGTAATTATAGCTATTGTGCTGCTGTCAACAGGTATGGCAGTAATAAGCGTAAATGAGGCAAATCAGAATATTAATAGCAGTACTAGAAGTCTTCCTACATGGCATGGGACGGTAACAGTGCATATCAAACACTTTAAATGCGACCCATCTCTGGACACTTTTGGAGACCCAGACCCGTACTTTGTGGTATTTATCAACGAGAAGGAGATTAAAAGCCGTGTTTGGGACGGCGAGCATGATTTCTATCCTGACTGGAGCGCTAGTTACACACTATCTTCGAGAGACCCTGTTGTGTGGATTGAGATATCCGCTTGGGACGATGATTCTGGACTATATGGCAGAGACGACTTGATAGACATAGACCCGGGCGATGGATTTAGTATAGACCTCATCTATAACTTACAAACACACACATGGGCAGGAGATGTTACAGGAGATAATGCCTCTGGAAACCGTGCCTATGACTGGGGCGATATCTGGTTTGATATAACCAGCACACCGGACTTTACAACTAGCAGCACAAGGGGCGGCAATAATTTGAATGTTCCGTTTTCAACATACGGTAGAATTGATAGCACTCCATCTATAGCAGCAAAGAGCTCTACCCTTGGCTCTCACTCGTATTCCTTCTATGTGAATAAAGCAGAAACTCTGAACATAAATATGCAACCAAATCCAAAGGGAGATTTTGCAATGTATCTATATGGACCACACAACAACATCGTGGCTAGCGCTAAAAACGCAGGATATGGTAAGCTTGTAAAACTAAGCGCCAATATAAAAACGCCGGGAGAATACACACTAAAAGTGGTTGCTGTGCATGGATATGGCTCATATTACCTAAGCGTAAATAGCAAATTTACAAGAAATCTAGATGCGCAATCCATTAGAATTGGCATGAAAGAGGAGGTATACATACTAAGCAGAGACTGGGCAAACATAAACATACGCTCAATGGGTTATCACATGCAATTCATAGTTTATAACCCAGAGCAAACTGCAGGAGTTGTGCATCTAAACTTCTTCAATCTTGACCCAGATTACGTGATAACAAACTTTGAAAACAACACACATCGCGGCAAGTACTCTCTAACAATAGATTTACACTTAAATGCAACAGAGGGCGTAACCGTGCAGGTGAATCCTTGGTACGAGCCATCTAACGATTTCTGGGTCTTTGCAATGGGCGATAACAGGCCCGGATGCGGTATCTACGACCACCCATATAATCAGGGGCCGCAATTTACTACATTCATGTATTACTACACCAATGTTGTAAGGGCACCTATCGGCTGGGACGACGGAGACCTTGTAGCAGGATTTGGAGGCTCGCTAGTAACCGAGTGGCACAACATGTCCCTTGATGCCCTTGACTATGTGTATGAAATGGAGTACAACAGGCTCTATATGCTCTCAGGCACTCATGGAGCATTCTTCTTCACAACTGTAGGAAACCATGATGTTTCAAGACACCCAGACCAGCCACAACACGAAGGAGAGCACGTCTATGAAGAGTACTTAGGCAATCTTTACTACTCTTTTAATTACTCAAATACACACTTTGTATTCCCTGACGACTATCAGGACGGCTTGTGGCATCATGGAAACTGGACATTTGGGCATAACCAAAAGCCATGGTGGTATGGTACGGATAAAGTGGCGCATTATGGTGGCTACATTTACGGCAAGCAAAAAATATGGCTAGCTGATGACCTAGCATCAGCAACTCATTACACCCACAGAATCGTGGTCATGCACATGCCAATAATGGTTCCACCGGGACGCAAAGATAACCTTGATGATGGATTTAACAACTACACAAACCGCGTTGATGTAATGAAAATATTCAAGCATTATGATGTTGACTATCTTGTTGTGGCGCATATTCACAACTACACGTATTTCTATACAAACTTGCAAGATGAAAACGGACAGTTAAACGTTACCTCTTCCATGAGCCCGCAGGGAGAGTACAGCGTGTTCACACTATTAACAGGCGGCGCAGGCGCACACAATGCGTATGAAGACTGGGGCGTACCGGCAATAGAGGGAAGCTATCACTTTGTACTAATTCACGTACATGGAAATTCTATCACGTATCATGTGTACAAGTACGAAAACATAACTGATAGCAGCGGAACCCCTCTAACTACCGTGTCTTACGAAGGAGCCAATGATGGCAGTGAGACAAGCCAGTGGGGCGTGGTGCATAACGAAGCAAGGTATAATTTCCCGTATATAAGAATGAAATTCTACATGAGCCCCACACACAACGACTATGTGGCATATTCAAAAGACATGGGGCAGTTCCAGCATGTGTATCAGCACAAATTCAAAGATTACACCGTGGTGTACGTAGAAACTAGCGCTCCAGCAAACATAGATAACAACATACATGTGTATATACAGGGCGTACCAGAGTTCCCACCTCTTGCTATACCATTGATTATAATATTCATAGCGCTGCTAGCTCTGGCATTTAGAAAGCGCTAAGCTTTGCAAATTTTTATTTATCTTTTTTGCCATCACCTTTTATGAGGCCTTCATGGGACGAATATTTTATGCGTCTTGCATATTTAGTTGCCACACGCTCAACATGCACAAGAAGACAGGTAGGCGCGGTTATTGTAAAAGACAAGCGCGTCTTGACCACAGGATACAATGGCCCACCCAAGGGGCTTGCGCACTGTGACAAGACCGGTTGCTTGCGTGAGAACTTGAACATACCCAGCGGCGAGCGCCATGAGCTGTGCCGAGGCCTGCACGCAGAGCAAAACGCCATAATACAAGCGGCGGTGTACGGGGTATCCATAAAAGATGCAAGCATATATGTAACCAATCACCCGTGCGTTGTATGTGCTAAGATGCTCATCAATGCCCAGCTCAAAGAGATAATCTACGCAGAAGGGTACCCTGACGACCTTGCAAAGCTTATGCTCTTAGAAAGCGGAATCAAGGTAAGAAAGTACTCGCTCCCAGAGTCACAAAAAGAACAACCGCCCCAGCAATGAGCACGCCAGATAATATCATTAAAAACGCACGCTTGACTTCAAAACCAAATAAATACGCAATTAAACTACCGGTCCATGCTCCAGTGCCAGGTAGCGGTATGGCAACAAACAAAATAAGCGATATATACTCCCACCTCTTCACACTATCTTGAGATTTTCGCCTGGTTCTTTCAAAAACCCAGTCCATTTTCTTTGCAAGTCGAGGATAACGCCGCAGGAATTTCTCCAAATCTTCTAAAAACAGTAGGAAAAATGGCACAGGCACCATATTACCAACTATGGCCACGATAAACACCAGCGTGGGATTGAGCCCGAGAGTTAATATACCCACAGGAATAGCACCTCTTAGCTCGATAAAAGGTAGCATAGAAATGAGAAAAACATAGAGATATGGAAGCATTACTTCACCAAGCCCGGATAGAAATATTTCTTACCCGCTTTGCCCTTCGCTTCGTCCCATTCGCTAAGAATCTTTACAGCTTCATTAGCAACCCGTGCCACACCTTCTTGTGAGACTACCTCAAACTCATCTTTTATTCTATTGGCAAATACCACAGCTATGCTCCCAGCTCTAAGCCCATATATGCCCGCAAGGGTGAAAAGCGCGGAAGCTTCCATCTCAAAATTGAGCACTTTCGCCCTGCGCAAATCATGAACTATGCTCTCCGAGAAAGATTGCGTGTACCCTCTAAATCCATGGCGCCCTTGTCCCAAGTAAAAAGAATCGGTACTTGCAGTTATGCCCACATGGTATTTCATACCAAGCGTATCCGCCGCTTCTATGAGCGCAAGAACCACTTCGTAATTTGCAGCAGCGGGATATTCTACCCTCACATACTGCTTGCTGGCACCCTCCATACGCACTGCCGCAGAGCTTATAATCAAGTCTCCGAGTTCGACGTCTTCCTGTATTGCTCCGGTAGAGCCCACGCGTATGAATGTATCCACACCTATTCTAGCAAGCTCTTCCATGGCAATTACCGCCGAGGGCGCTCCAATGCCCGTAGATGTAGCAGATATAGGCACACCTTTGTATTTACCGGTATGCGTTCTGTACTCCCTGTGATTAGCTATCTCCTGTGACTCGTCCCAGAGAGAAGATATCACCGGCACCCTTGCAGGATCACCGGGCATCAGCACATATCGAGCTACATCGCCTCTCTTGCACTGTATATGGTACTGAAAGCCACCCTCACTCTCCACATAATCCGCCGAGTTGAATTTCATAGATGCTAATGTAAGTGCATTACTAAATTTTTTCCTTCACAATACAAAGCGCACCGCACCACCGTCAATCTGAATGGTTGTACCTGTAATGAAACCAGCTTCAGGACTTGCAAGATACGCCACAAGCTTGGCTTTTTCTTCATGTTTTCCAAATCTTCCAGCGGGCACCGTGTTTATCCAGCTCTGCAACGCTTCTTCATAACTAACACCATCACGCTCCGCTATTGCCCTGCTAAGCTCTTCAATCCGCTCAGTCTTCACTGGCCCAGGAGCGATATTGTTAATAGTTATGCCGTACTTAGCCCACTGTCCTGCAAGCGTTTTGGCAAGACCCACCACTGCGAGCCGCATGGAATTTGAGAGCACCAAGTTGTCAATTGGCTGCTTTACACTCATCGAGGTCATGTTTATTATTCTACCCCATTGTTGCTTCTTCATGTACGGTGCAACTAGGCGAATGGCTCGCACTACGCTCATAAAGACAAGCTCAAAGCTATCTTGCCAATCTTCATCGCTTAGCTCTTCAAAGTACGCGGCAGGCGGACCACCGTAGTTATTAACCAAAATATGAACTGTGCCAAACGCATCTACAGTTTCATGAACCACAGTCTCTATATCTGCAACTTTTCTAACATCGCCGGGCACGGCAATTATGCGATTTGGGGCATTTTTATCATGAAGCTGGCTAACTGCCTTAAAAGTCAGGTACCTTATAGTTTCCATTAGCCGCTCTTCATCTCTCGCACATATAGCCACACTTGCACCGCTCATCAAAAACTCCTCTGCTATTGCCCTACCCATACCTCTGCTTGCACCACATACAATGGCAATTTTATCTTTCATTAGGCTCCACCTCTTTTAAAAACAACTTGAAATTTTCATCGAGTTTTAGTTCTTGTATAAAAGTGAGTGCGTCTTCCACATTCGCAAGCTCGTTAAGGTCGTCATGCATATCGCTACCTACCGAGACTGGTATATTGTATTCCCGCACCACCCTGAAAAAATCTTCTGCAAGGCGGTAAAACGGCATATCAAGCTTAGTATAATTGTAATTGGTGTTTAGCTCAATGCCAATTCTATCCGATTCCATTACTCGGGCAAGAGACACATAATCTGCATCACGAAAATTTTTACTTATGTCGTTGTGAGCAAGAATAACTGGCTGTTTGTACCGTTTCCTGAGCTTTAATAGCATCCAAAGCGGATACCCGTCCCATAGCTCATCTTGCACATACTCAAACAGCAAAAAATCCACCCCCTCAAAATCAGGCAAGTTGTCAATATCAGTTCGAGGTGAAAAATCAATTTCTACGCCAATATATATATCGAGCTCCTGCCCGTACTTAACCCGCAGCGCTTTCAGGTCTTCCACATACATCTTTAAATACTTTGCCGGCAAGGAGGCTGTCTTCTGCGTAAAATAGTGGTCAGTTATGGCAATTTTGTCTATCTTTCTCTTAATTGCCTCTTTAACAATTATTTCTGGGGTATATGTGCCATCGCTCCAAGTACTGTGTATGTGGAAGTTCATCAGCACCAACATGGCTTGTATTCATAAATATATTCCGCCATTTAATCACTAGCGTGGCACAGGAGAGGTGTGTGCATAGCGTAGAGCCAAAGATATAAAGAGTGCGCAAATTCCAGAAAAATCTTTTTATTGCATAATGCAATCTTGCGAAGAGGTGATGTTATG
>JALULR010000180.1 GCA_027056155.1 DHVE2 group archaeon | reverse complement strand
CCAATGTTTCTTTCTACCCCACGCCGGACCAAAACCGGTATGGGTGAGCTATTACCGCAATGCCTCCACATTCGTGTATTTTATCGATGGTTTCGGCAACACTTAGCCCTCGCGGAATTAGTGATTGAATATTATACGCTAAAACATGCCCCGCGCTAGTGGATACCTCTTCTCCTACAATGACATCTATTATTTTTGCATTTTTTGCTTTTAACGCACCTTTTATTTCATTATGGTCGGTTATTGCCACCGCACTTAGCCCAAGCTTCTTTGCAATTTTAAGCACCTCAACTGGCTCAACCATGCCGTCGGGAGAGTAAGAAGTATGAATGTGCATATCTATCTTCATCGCACTTTGCCTCCGGGCCGCACTTTTTTGTCGGGTACGATTAGCACATCTCCTACATGAAGGAGCAGTGGTTTCTTGTCATGAAATACTACGCCTTGCAATCCGTGCCAATCTTCCTTGAGCGGCATATCTACGCTATAATCTGCGTCTCCGTGCAGCTTCTCACCGATATCCACAATCTCAAGTTTCATCTTTCTAAACTTTTTGAATTTGAGCATTTTTGCGCCCGCTGGCTCTATGCCATTTGCTAGAACCTTTGTGCCGGGCGGCAGCTCGCGCGCGGGCTTTAGAAGAGCAACCACATCGCCGTCATCACCTGCGAGAAGCATGCCCTGTGACTTTATGCCTCTGAGCATCGCCGGTTCTAAATTATAGAGAAGAAGCACTTCTCTGCCTTCGAGCTCTTCTTTAGAATAATATTTTTTCAGCCCTGCCACTACGGTGCGCTCGTCCTCGCCCAAATCAAGGGTAACTATGTACAATTTCTCTGCATCTGGGTGCTCTTCTACCTTCTTCACCTTTGCCACGCGAATATCCATCTGCTCCCATTTTTCATATCGCTCTTCTTCCTCCGCTATTTTGTTGAATAGATGCTCTGGCTCTTTTAACTTGGTGCCCGCTACCAAATTCTTTATTGACTCGTTCCACCCATGCTCAAACACAGAGTCGTCATTGCCGAGGTAGTGCCAAATCTTCTCGGAAGTGTACGGAATAAATGGCGCACCTAGCACCGCGAGAGCTTGCACAATTTGCAGGCATACATTGAGTGTAGTGCCGCATTTCTCCTTGTTAGATTTGCACTGCGCCCATGGCGCTTTGCGCACAAAATATGTGTTTCCGAATTTTACAAGATTTAGCCATTCTTTTATTGCGTTTTTAAATTCTGCTCTCTCTAAGTACTCGGTCATGTTTTTACGAGTTTTCATTATGACCTTGAACGCCTCTCTATCTAGCTCATCAATTTCTCCGCGCTCTGGCACCACACCAAAATTGCGATATGCAAAACTCAAAACGCGATACACAAAATTGGAGAATTTGTCTACGAGCATGTCATTAATTGTCCCTATGAAATTGTCCCATGTGAAATTGAAATCGCGAAGCTCGGGCATGTTTACTGCGCCGTAGAACCTAATCATATCCGGGTGAAAATGCTCTAAAAGCTCGGGCATCCACACGCCTATTTTCTTGCTCTTTGAAAATTTCTGCCCTGAAAACTGCAAGTACTCGTTTGCTACTACATTGTACGGCAGCTCGAGCCCACCATGTGCCATGAGCATTCCGGGCCAGATTATTGTGTGAAAAGGTATGTTGTCCTTGCCGAGGAAATAATAGTGCCTCGTGTTTTCATCTTTCCAGAATTTCTCCCAAGATTCGTTGTTTCTCCTTGCCCATTCCATGCTCGCAGATAGATACCCAATAACGGCGTCGAACCAAACATAGATTCTCTTGTTTTCATACCCTTCGATGGGCACTTCTACACCCCAAGATATATCTCGAGTTATGGCTCGGTCTTTGAGTCCTCCCTTTAAAAACTGTGTGGTAAATCGCTGAACATTATCGCGCCATTCTTTGCTTTCTATCCACTCTAAGAGCCGTGATTCTAATTTTGAAAGTGCGAGGAAAATGTGCTTGCTTTCTTTGAACTCTGTGGGCGTGCCGCAAATTGCGCACCGAGGATTAATTAGGTCTTTAGGGTCTAAGGTATGCCCGCAATTGTCGCACTGGTCTCCGTGCGCGTTTTCGTAGCCACAGTACGGGCATGTGCCCACCACATATCTATCTGGCAAAAAGCGATTACACGAAGGACAGTATGGAAGTAGCATGGTATCTTCGTAGAGATAGCCGTTATTCCATAACTGCAAGAAGAAATCTTTGACTACCTCTTCGTGGTTTTTCTCCGAAGTACGATAATACAAATCAAAAGATATGCCTAGTTTTTCCATAACTTCGCTATTTATCTTGTGGTATCGATCTACAATTTCTTGTGGACTCTTTCCCTCTTTCTCGGCGGTGATTGTTATGGGCGTGCCGTGCTCATCGCTTCCTGAGACCATCAATACCTCGTCGCCAAGCAGGCGGTGAAATCTGGCAAATATATCTGCAGGCAAATAGGCACCCATTATATGCCCTAAATGCACCACACCGTTAGCGTAAGGCCATGCCACACCGATAAATATTCGCATATCTTCGTGTATATCGTACCCTTTTTTAAGTTTTGGGTTTGTCTATCAGCGCATAAATAAAACAAGGAATTATAACTAAGATTTACAAATAAAGATGGAAAAAGGTTAGAAATTTCTTCTCCAAATAAACACTGCTGCTATAATTGAAACCAATACATATGCGGCAGTGGGAGTAAGCTCCGGCACCTGATTTTCTGAACCAATGGCATAGATAGTTCCGTTAGATGTGCCTACATAGATTATTCCTGATGAATCAATAGCCAAATGCGATGCCTGCTCTGCATTTCCTAAGTATGTTCTCCATTTTTCACCTCCAGAAAGAGTGTATGCAATCAGTAACACCTGTTGCTTTCCCTGTCCTGAAGAGTAATCAACAGCACTAACGTAGATTGTCCCATCACCGCCTATGGCCATGCTCTCTAGGTTAATATTATCCCCGCCGGTATGGTCCTTCACAGTGATATTCCACAGCCGGTTTCCCCCAGAGCTTAGTGAGAGAATAGTGTTTGAATTCACTGTGTATAGATACAGATTTCCATTGGGGCCTATGCATGGTAAAGAATACGTCCATGGCAGAGAACTGTTAGATGGATATACCCACCTTACAGAGCCACCCGGAGAAAAGGAGTATACATAAGTTAGGGCGCCTTCTACGTCTACAGGCACATATATGTATCCATCGTCGTCAATAACAGGAGTGCCTGCTGCAGAGTCGTTAAGATTTATCGTATGGTTCCATTTGAGTATCCCATCTGGAGTAAGGGCATAAACACTAGCCTTGACATCTCCCATTCCAGTTCCAACGTAGACAGTACCATCGGCCCCCACAGTAGGTATTGTATCTTGATTAGGATCCACAGGATACCTCCATTTTAAAGAACCCGATGGCGAAATTGCAGTTACATTGTTATCGCTACTAATTAGATATATTGTGCCATCATCAGCAATGGTTAGCGTTGCCTCTCCTGTCTGATGTGGCGTTAATGAGTATATCCATTTTACCGTTCCGTTATCTGGATATATAGAGTAAATACTGCCATTTGTGGTATACACATGTAGCATGCCCGAGCTATCAAAGGCAGGAGAGTGTATAACCGTTCCATCTAAAGTAACGTTCCACTTTAAAGTCCCGTTTGGATTAACTGCAATTAGAGAGTAGTTACTCATCCCTTGTATATCGTAAACCCCCGCGAAAATTGTACCGTTTGGCCCTATCACAGGAGTGGATATGTCTAAACTTTCCTGAGCATTGCTAAGTGAGTAGTTCCACAGTATGTCTCCTTTGTTATTAGATGTGTCATAGGGGGATAGTCCAGTGTGTCTTGGGTTGTACTGGAACATTGGCCAAGGGGATTCAGTATTTCCTCTGCTCATTATACTGCCTGTGCTATTATGGGATAAAAAAATCCCCCCAATTAACAGGCTGGTGGATATTATTATAACAATGCCTATAACTTCCACTTTGCTTTTCATGACATAGGAGAAAGGTTCGTAGTATATATAATTCACTGATAAATACATTTGCATAATAATACAAATGCAATATGCTTTGACGCATAAGTGAATTGAGAATTTGAAATCTGTTGAAAGGTGAAAGCATAGTATTGTGAGCAGCATGGCACTTTTTATTATCATCTTACGTTCGTTCTTTCTTTTTTACATATTTATTCTATTTTAAAACTCTGCGTTGATAACTATTTCTCCGCATTGTGCAGGCTCTTTATTTTATTTCTGTTAGTTGAGTCTCATTTTGTAATATATATTTTATATCCCACACACTCCTTACACTGTTATATAGCAAGCAGAGCGTAAAACTTTAAATAATGCGCTTTATTGGTTGGTTAGTGACCAAAAATGTACGCGGTGTTTAAATTTAGAAAAGGCGCAAAGGAGCTAGACGCACTTTTCAGAGATGATATTATATCTCGACAAACGCTGATAAAGCGAGATGGAGCTTCGCTTGGCTTGGATAATGCAACGTATCTCTTAATTGAAGGAAGCGATGCAAGCATAGAAAGAGCAAGGGCCATTGCTGGTGAGTTTGAATTAGATGCAGATGCTGCTAAGCAGGTGTTTGAGAAGATTAAAGAGGCAGAAGATGAAGCTTCTATGGGTATGGGGGCCATATTTAATGATTAATCTAGTGCTAGCTGATGCGGAGTTAGAGCTTGTGCCTCAAGAGCTCCAAGGACACCCTGCAGTGGTCAAGCATGCCCGTACTCGTAAAAAGAAGCCTTCAAATCTTATTTTAGATTCAACGTATCATCACCAAGCTATACGCAGTAGATACGGTGCAGAGGCAGAGCGCAGGGGGCGTCCGGATATAGTGCATTTCTTTCTCATGAACGCCCAGGAGTCTATTGCAAATTTACATGGTAGCTTGCGTGTTTATGTGCACACTCGAAACAATGAGGTAATTTATGTGGCTCCCGAGGCACGACTTCCAAAATCGTACCCGCGATTTATCGGGTTGATGGAAAACCTGTTTCATAATCGCTCTGTGCCAAATGAGTCCGCCCCACTTTTGAAGATTGAAAAGAAGTCATTGAGCGCTCTTGTGAGCGAGCTAGGGGCGCCGACAATGCTTTTATCCGAGTTTGGACGTAGAGTTAATATAAACGAGCTTTCGATGCCAGAAGAGAGCACGGTGATTATTGGTGGATTTCCAAGGGGCGATTTTCTCACAAATATGAGCTTTGTAAATGAAATTGTGGCTATTAGTGATAGTACATTGATGGCATGGGTTGTAGCTTTTGAGATAATTGCCAGATACGAAGCGCTGCATATATTTAAAAGATGAGTATATATGGTGTGATGATACTTTCTTTGTAAGTTAGTAGTGATTCCTGTGCTGTTTGTACCTCCTATATAGCTCCACAAACTCCAAAGCGTTATCCCACATTGCAGTATTGTTGAACATGATGTAATCTTTATTCCTAGCACGCTTCAGAAGTGCTTTCAATTCTTCTGTGTTGTATCTATAATTATATCCATCTATGCCATGGAGCCGATAGTAATGGAATTTGCCGTAAGTGCTTCTATTTTTAAAAGGGTCCACCACATGTATGAGCCCAAGTTCAGAGCATATTCTTCTTATAGTTTCTGGCTCCCAGAGCCCTCTTGGCTCCCAGCCATATACAAAATCTTTATCGATGGTCGAGAAGAAATTCATTATATTATTGATATTTTCTATTTCTTCTTTGAAACTAGGCGGACTCTGAAAAATGATAATATTAGACTTAAGCAACTTTGCAATTTTGACAAACTGGCGCCATGAGCTCATCGTATCCTCGTTGACTCTAAATTTACCGAACTCTCCTGCGGGCCCGCGGTATCTTCGATATGTCGGGCTTTTCATCTCATGCGTAATTGTCTGTGGTGCTGTAAGCACAAACTCGAAATGTGGTGGTGCTTCCGCTCTCCATTTTTTGGCCAACGATTCTTTTATGGGTGTGTAAAACGTTTTCTGTATCTCTACTACTCTTAGTTTTGAAAAATAGGTTTTTCTAGCCACTGGAAACCCGCATGTGCCAATGTTGAGCGCAAGCATAGGATAAAATATGCGTGCAATAAAAAATTATAGCATAAAATAGAATATGAGAAACGAGACTAGAAATCCGGTAGTGAATAAAATAGGCGCCATAACGGCTGCGGTTTTTACGCTTTCTTTTGTTATATCTGCCATCTTCTTCAAGTTTCCGCCAGAGGCCATTCTAAGCTCAATTTGTTCCGTTTTTGCATAAACACATATGTCTTCTATGTCCTCAGTAGCTTCTTTGACTGCCCTTTTGCATGCAGCAATGAGCTCGTCCCATGAATCTCGCTCTCCTACCGGATTAAGGTCCATCATAGTAACATTTACTATGTGGTTATCAGTTGAGAAAACTTCCACTTCGTCAGCCTCTACGCTCGCTCTGATTTTATCGCGCAGACCCTTTTTTATGTTGTTTCCGTCTAGCAATAGGTACGCAATTCTTTTTGTTCCGTATTCAAAAACCGCTGCACGTATGCCACCGGGGCCAATGCTCTCTCCTTTGAAATCCACTTTAGAGAAACCCATTCTTAGTTTTTTGTCAGGTTTGATATGAGCAACCTTCTCTCTTATTTTTTCTATGTCGCTTTTTAGCAAGGATAGTGGCAGTGAATTTTCGTCAAAGCAATCATGTGCATCAATAGCTATAGTATCTTCAAATCCGCTTTCGAGCACCAGCTTACGGAGATGTAATCCAGTGTCTAGTTCTACATCGTCAAAATCTGCATTTTTGGGTATGAGTGCCACAAATGCGTAGTTTCCAAATGCTTGCATGCCCACGCTCACACCTTTTATGTCAGCTCTGATAAAATCGCTCATTTTATCGTATTTGCACTTTCCCTCGCTCATATCTTTTATTACATTTGCAATTTTGCCCACATCTTCATCGCTGGCAATGTTATTATCGTGCGTTGTAGTTGTATGAAATACCATGAGATTGTCCATATTTAGCATTTTCTCGAGTTTGTTAGGTATGTCGCTACCACCCACCTTTCCAAATGGTCCGGGGTGTATATATGGTGCCACAAATATGGCTTTAATTTTTGATTTTGCCTTAAAAACCATTATTGATACAGGTACAGTTCTGTTCTCGTATATATTGTAAAAAAAGCGGTTTAGACGCGTTTCATCTTCTTTTTTGAATTTTGCAATATAATTAACAAATGCAGAGATGAAAAAAAGTGGGTCCTCTCTAAATTCTCGTCTAAATGGTGCCGTTGTAGTTATTATGAATAGGTATCCTATTATAAGAAACACGGAAGATGCCATTGTGAATGGAATCCATGGGAAAGAGAGGTTATATGCTACTGAGATGATAAATATTGATATTGTATAAAAGGAGGAAATTAGAGCTGCATAGTTCTTGCGCTCGGCTAAAAACGCTCTGTAGATGACGTATCTTATATCGATTATAGTGGCGAATCCTAGATAATAAGAGAAATTAAAGCTGAAGAAAAAAGATAGGATTATGAATATCACAAAAGATATACCAAATCCCAGAATATTCAAGGTTGAGATTCTATTTAATGGAAAATAAATGCGAATACTTTTGATAGCAATGTAGTCAAGAATAATCGTTACTATGAAGGGTGTAATGAAT
>JALULR010000179.1 GCA_027056155.1 DHVE2 group archaeon | reverse complement strand
GTCATAGTCATTCTAATAAAGACTTTGTTTTCCTCGTAAATTTTTAGCTCATAAATCAACCCAAGGTCGATTACACTTAGCCCAAACTCTGGATCCATAACTGTTTTGAGAACCCTACGAACCTCATCTTCGGAGATCATAGCAGGGAAAATTCCAGTAGATATTTAAGGGTATGGGTAATCTTTATATGGGGGATGTTATTCCTCACTGTGGTTGAAATGGTGCAGGTAAAATGGTGCGAGAAGCATGGTCCGTTTCGAGGGGACACTTGCCCAATTTGTGGGGACGAGGGTACGTTTCTGCTTAATGACTGGGAGCTAGTTGCATTAAGTAGAATGCTAACCGGCATACTCCGTCATTTTCCGGAAAAATTCGGAGTGCGCTTGGACGAGCATGGGTGGGCAAATCTCTATGACATTGTAAAGGGTATTAAGAGGCGCCACAGGCGTTTTCGCTGGCTTAAAGTTAAGCATATTGAAGCAATAGTGCTAACTGATGATAAGGGGCGCTATCAGCTAGATATTGAAAACAAAAGAATTAGAGCTACTTACGGGCACTCAATAAAGGTAGATTTAAGTGATTTGCCAACTGATGGCGTGCCTGATGTGCTATATTATCCTACCACGGAAGAAGAGCTAGAGTTCATTCAAGAGATGGGGCTCAAGCCCGGGGATAGAAAGTGGGTGCATTTAAGCAAAAGCTACGAAGATGCATACATAGCAGGGCGCCATAGGGTTGAAGACCCAGTAATTCTGGAGATTGATGCAAAGGGAGCAATTGATGCTGGGTACCAAATATACGTGTCTTCGCCGAAAGTATTTATCTCTAATGAAGTGCCATCACAGTTTATCAAAGTTGCAGAAAAGAGAGAAGTGGAGTTGCCTCCGGGAGAGCTTGAGAGAATCGAAGAAGAACACAGGCGCAGAGAGAAAAAGCTTGAGCGAGAGCGCGAAAGAATGAAAAGATTCCAAGGGGATACAGAAGAGCAAGAGGAGTAATCTTAATATTGCCTCTTGTTATTCTCCCCTTGGTGATTAAATGAACTACAATGAGGAATTTTCCGAGCTAGCAAAAAATTTAAAGGCTTCAGAGATAAGAGAGTTATTGAAGTTTACCCAACAGCCTGACATAATCTCTTTTGCTGGTGGGCTTCCGAATCCAAAGTCATTTCCAGTTGAGCACATTAAAGAGATTGTAGATAATCTAATGGAAAAAGAGGGTCCATATATACTTCAGTACGGCTCTACGGAGGGTGTAAATAGCTTTCGAGATGTCCTTTCAAAATTTCTGAAAGAAAGATACAATATCAATGCCAAAAGAGATAACATACTAATTACTGCGGGCTCTCAAGAGGCACTGTATCTAATTGCGAAAATATTTATCAATCCCAGAGACCCTGTGATTATAGAAGCACCCACATACATTGGTGTCCTGACAGCGTTTCAGTCATATTATCCAGAGTACACTGCCATAGAAATGGACAATGAGGGAATGAATACCTCACTCTTGGAAGAAAAATTGAAGCAGATGAAAAAAGATGGGCATAAACCAAAGTTGATATACACAATACCTACGTTTCAGAATCCTGCAGGTGTAACAATGAGCTTGCAACGACGTAAGCATTTATTAGAGCTAGCCGAAGAGTACGATGTACTTGTGGTAGAAGATGACCCATACGGAGAGTTGCGATACTCAGGAGAACATTTGCCAACTCTTAAATCCCTAGATACCAGCGAGCGCGTTATTTATCTTGGCACATTCTCAAAGATACTCGCTCCCGGTATGAGGCTCGCGCACATGGTTGGGCCCGAGGAAGTTATCCAGAAAGCAGTACTTGGAAAGCAGGGAATAGACCTATGCACAAATACTCTAGCGCAGTACATTGCAAGA
>JALULR010000178.1 GCA_027056155.1 DHVE2 group archaeon | reverse complement strand
ATGGAGGGACCCGTTCTTCGATGACTGGGAAGATTTCTTTGATATAGACAAAGAGTTCAAGAGAATGGAACAGTGGATAAATCGAATGATGTACAATTTCGGACGCGGTGAAGTAAAAGGTCCGTACGTATATGGATTCACCATGCGTGTGGGCCCAGACGGCAAGCCGCACATTGAAGAGTTTGGAAACGTCCCGAGAAAATTCCCAGATAGCAGAGGCATGGAAGAGTACAGAGAACCGCTAGTAGATGTAATGGAAAATGAGAAGAATATCAGCGTAACCGCGGAGCTTCCGGGAGTGACTAAAAATGATATAGAGCTTAGCCTGAGCGAAGATAATCAATCACTCACCATAAAAGTAGATACACCAGAGAGAAAGTACTACAAAGAGGTAGAGCTACCTGCAAAGGTCAAGCCAAGCACAGTCAAAGCCACATACAAGAATGGCATACTAGACATAGTGTTTGAGAGAGAGATGCCAAAGGAGAGCAATAAAAAGAGAATAAAAATCGACTGATGCCTATGATGGACGACGAAATAGATGCCATACTACGAGCTATCGAAAACCACACGCGCAGAGAGATACTCCGCATGCTTGTTGAGGGTAGACAATATGCTCTACAAATGGCAAAGGAGCTAAAGACCTCGCAGCAAGCGGTAATGAAGCACTTAGACGTACTGGAAGAAAGGGACATAATACGCAGAGCTGGTGAAGAGAGAAGCGAAAGAGGAGCACCTAGGAAAATGTATGAAATCTCCAAATCTTTCTCTCTTTTTATTGATTTTGGACATGGTATATTCGACATACGTAAATACAACATAGATAATCTAGGAATTGATGATGTGCTTGAGGAGTACGCAGACTTAGATGTTGGAGAAGCTTTACAAAAGATTGAAGAAGAGATCAAAGCGCTAGAGATAAGAAGAGTAAAATTAATTAAGCTAAAAGAGGCTTTAATTGAGTCTATGCTTGAGCTCTAAAATATGCATTGGCCCCCAAAAACCCAGCTTTTTCAAAATATTCCCGTGCTTTTTTTTCATAGGTGTCAAGGCTATGCATGACCCAAAGATTCAAATATGCAATCCCTTGTATTAATGGATCCTCTAGAGCGCTAGCAAACTCACATAGCTTGGATTCCTCACCCTGCAAACGCAAGCGGAGGAGTTCGCTCCATTGGAGATAGTTTTCCATATTAAGTTCTTCAACTAGAGGTGCCACTGTATTTAATAGGCTTGTAGCCTCCGAATTATTGCCAATATCCAAATATACAGACACAAGATAGAGAAGTGATTCAACTAGCCCTACCTTTAAACCCATCTCTTCAAATAAATTAACGGCTTCCCTGAGACTTGCTTGAGCCTCTGTATAGCGGCGCATATAATAATTTACCATTCCTATATCTCCTAAAGCAAAGGCATATACATCTCTTTTACCGATGAGCTTTGCATATTTTTTGGCAATAACAAAATAATCTAAAGCCTCTAACTTACCCATGCCCCATAATATCAAACCCATAAGATTGGCGGCCCTAGCATATCCACTTATATCTGCAATACTCTCTCGTATATCCATTACTATCCTGATATGATTTGCGGCAATCTCATTCTCACCAGACATAACACGCAAGATTGCCATATTGTGATGTATATCAGCTATAGCAACCTTATTTTTCTCACTCTCTGCAAGCTCAAGCGCACGCTGGAGCTGTGCCATAGCTTCTAAATATTTGCCCTGCCTAAGATAAAACACACCAAGATTCTTGTATCCATGCATCTGCTTATCTGCGCCTTTAGCATTAGCCCATTTCACATAATTTTCTAGGTACTGTTTCGCTTTCTTAAACTCGTCCTGTTGAATTGCAATGTTGCCCAAATACAGCATTAATTCTTCTTTATCCTCTTCCCTAAGTGCCTGTGCTTTAAGATAATTTCTCTCTGCAAGCTCGTACTCACCCATGTTGTAATACGCATTACCCAGTCCTATATATGCATCTGGCATATCCTCTAAGGAAATACATCTTTCATACAAGGGCACAGCTTCACTAAATGCCCCTACGCGCGATTGAAGCTCTGCGAGCATGCAAAGGCTCTCTATAATCATGTCCCTTCCATTCACTTGCTCTGCGCAATTGTTCATCATTTTTGCATACTTTACCGCATCTTTAAAGGCATACTGCTCTTTAGAAAACTCTACAGAGGCTTTTGCATATTTGAAAGCTTGGATACAATTTCCTGCCTGATAATAGTGCTCAGCTCTAACGATATTTTTAATATTTTCGTCAATTTCTACCTCCTCAATACAATCGGCTACAAGATTATGATACTCCGCCCGCAAATCCCAGGCAATTCGGTCATATATTGCACCTCTTATGTAATTATATCGAAACTCGTAACTTTTATTATGACGGTTAATAAAGCCAATACTCTCAAGATGCCGTAATATTCTGTATATTTTTATACTACGTAAATCTAGTCCGCAGGACAAAATATGCGGCATTATTCGCGTACCCATTACGGAAGAAAACTCAATTACCTCGCGCTCAGATTCGTCAAGTGTCCTAAGGCGCCTATCAATTAAACTCTCCACAGCTTTTGGTAATTTCCCTGGCTTTTGGATAAGGTGAAATGCCCCTTCACGCAACTCTAAGAATCCTTCATCTCGTAGCATCGTGCATATTTCGATTATGTTTAATGGAACCCCTGCCGCGAGCTCTGTCACGTAATTGAATACATCGAAGCCCACATTACTACCTATTAATTGCTCAATAATGCTCAAAGTAGAATCTCTGTTTAACGGTGCTAATTCTATAATCTCGCCTATATTCTCACGTAATACTGCATCTTCTAAATCCTCTATAACCGGGCTTTTTTCCTCATCACGATATGTGCCAATAACCATTATACTGCCATCTTCGCTCCTGCTAAGATAATGCATAAGGGCAACTGTAGTTTCATCAGCCCACTGAATATCATCTATAAACAAGCATACCGGGCGCCCATTACCAATCCTCAACAATCCAAGTCTAACATTTTCAAAGTTCCAATTTTGATTTTCTGTTTCAATAACACCACCATCGTATTTTCCAGAATTAACTAGAGAGTCAAGAACTGATTTAAGCCCATCTAGCTCAGCCATGTTTCCGTCCCATGTTTCTAGCTTTGCACCAAACTTATGCTCGACCATATCCACTGTATTTTTTAAGTCCTTATGCAAAAATTCCGTGGCTACACCTTCAATTATTGCAACAAGCATTATATGCTCACTCATCTTCATAACCAAGTTATAATTGCCATATTTCAACACTTCTAAATATTCATCTCCACTGCTAAGCTCTTGAAGTGAATCTTTTACAAACATTGAAACCGCTGTGAGCATGGAGGTAAATATATCTGGGTCAATCTCAAAATCTCTTCTCTCTGATTTTGCTAAAAGCAAGCCATTTACATGGACAGCATAAAGCATCAGCATATTGGGGCTCTTTGGCTCGCTTAGAAGATACTCTAAATTCTTTTCAACAAGCGCCTCCCGTATGGGCTGCAAGGGCAATGTAAATATGGGTGAGCTCCTTCCACGAAGCACCGTACCATCGCATCGCTCTAAAAACTTCTCAACAAGAGATGTCTTGCCGATACCAGCCTCACCGCGCACTAGCACTAATCTACCCTTGCCAGCTGCGCTCTCTTCCAATATCCCATCTAAGAGTTCAAGCTCTCTTTCTCTTCCAACCAGCATATAAAAGCACCAGCATCGCCGCAGCAACAGCCATTATCGGAATCTGTAGCTCTGGAATAACGTCATCGGTATTGGCAACCATGGTGCAACCGCCCCAGAAACCACGTTGCTTGGTGGATTCCTCAGTCCAGTGCAACCATGCAAGATAGAGCGTATTGAACTCACCTACAACTATGCTAGGATCCTTATTAGGTGCACCTGTATCATGAGTTACAACTATATCCTCGTTAGCAGAGCTCCAGCCATTGGAGGACATGTTACCTATCATTATCTCTTCATGCCCGCTATTCTCGTCATATTCGTTCCATACTACAAACAAACCTTGTGGCGAGGCGCCGGCAGAGGGATTAGTAGCATTATGACCATCTTCGTACGAAATAATATCTACAGTTGAATCCCAGTACCCATCATGGAAATAAGCTCCATCTATCTCTCGAACCTCTTTGCCATTCTCTTTTACTTCCTGCTCCCAAAACGCATATATTTCATTATTATAAACCACTGCGGTGATATTATATGCATTTTCTTTATACGTGCTCTCTATAATAGTAGTATTCCACTTGGTATATGGGTATGTGCTATTTGCTGCGAGCACTTCGTATGAATCACCAGAAACATCATACTCAGTCCAAAGCACCCAAAGCACAGGAGATGCTGAATCTAAAACAGTTATATCCGCACTTTGCACACTGTAATTATCTTCTACACTTATTGGGATATCTCTGCTCTCAGAACTCCAAACATTTCCACCGGGTGAATTGCCATAATACAATTCCCAAGAATCTGTAGTAGTGTTTTTGCCAAGCCAGACAGCATGAACGTAATTATCCGATGTGATAGCTATCTTGGGGTGCATACAATCGGTAACGTATTTGCTTTCATAGTCCGAAATAACATGATTAGATGCTCTCGAGCTCCAGTTAATTCCATCAGGACTATATCCATAATAAATCTCCCAGAACCCGCTAGTCTTGTTTTTCTCGCTCCATACAAGATACGCTTTTCCATCAGAATCGTTGATAGCCGCATCAGGAGTAACTGAGTCTGCTCCATCTTCCATACTAACCACTATGTCTTTATTGCTTCCGCTCCAATTTACAAAATCGGTTGAGGTGGATATCATTATTTCATGAGTGAGGTAACTAGCTCCCTTATAGGTATAATTCTCCTCTTCGTCCCAAAACAACATGTATGGTGCATTCGAATTTGGGTTATAAATTAAAGTCATGTTTGCAACACTGTGACCATCTTGGTATGTAGCATTGGATACCGCCTTTACTTTAAGTGCGGAATTTATTTCCACAGACGCCCCTGCAGTCACTATGGGAATTGCGCTTACAAGTAGTATAAATCCAACTACGACAATAACTAATTTCATAGTACCTAATTAGTTTCGTTTTATATAAGATTTTTGCAGATTTGAATAAAATTTATAGATAATAATTATGTTCTATTTGGGAGATATAAATGCACGATAAATATTTAAATAACACACAAATTTAATCAGCAAAGCATGGAAAAAGATAAATACCATAGGCGAATACAAATGATAGCAAATAACAGGGGTGATTAATATGATAATTACATCAAAATTAGAATCGGAAATGGACATAGTAAAGAGGCACATACATATACTCAACGAAGTAATAAAAAACCAGCCCATTGGAATCATAAAACTTGCACAGATAACGAATTTACCAGAGCACAAGGTGCGCTACTCACTCAGAGTTTTAGAGCAAGAAAAGCTAATAGAGCCAACCCCGGAGGGAGCAAGGGCAACAAAACGCGCAAAAAAGGAAATAAAATCAGTGAGAAAAGTACTGGAGGAGATTATCTCTGACTCTGAAAGCGTACTTCGAGAGATAGCTGAGATCGAAGAGATGTGATTATAGCTCCACGGTGGACTCCGGCTCCGGGCCGTAGGAAAGTATTGACACTCTAGCCTTTGTCTCACGCTCTATATTTTTTACATAGTCATTTAGGTTTTTATCATCTATGCTTGCCCAGCCAGCGTAAAGGTCATAATTCACCTTGCACCCATCTATGTTAGCAGGAGGATACAAATAGCGGGTTGCATTGCAGTCATAAGCCGTGCCCACCTGTATTTCATCCATACCTTGGAGAATATCCAGCTTTGTAAGAGCTATCTCTGTCACGCCATTAATTAGCGAGGCATATCGAAGGAGAACCATATCCAAGTACCCAACTCGCCTAGGTCTGCCAGTAGTCGCTCCATATTCCCTGCCGCGAGCTCGAAGCTCATCGCCCTCCTTGCCACTCAACTCTGTGGGAAAAGGACCCGCGCCAACTCGGGTTGTATAAGCTTTTGCAATGCCAAGAACTCGATGTATCTTAGATGGCGGCACACCGAGCCCTGTTACAACACCACCCACGGTCGTTGATGATGATGTCACAAAAGGGTATGTGCCAAAATCCACATCTAAAAATGTGCCCTGCGAGCCTTCAAACAACGCGCTTTTTCCACTATCCATCATGTTATTAATAAGCACCTCGGTATCAACTACAGAGTCTTTTATTAAAGTACCATAGTGCGATAACCTTTTCAATTCTTCATTAAGCTCATTTTTATCAATATTCAAAGAATTCAACTCAATAAAAAGCTGTAACTTTTTCTCTAACGTTTGAGGATTATATAAATCAGCCACACGTATACCAATTCTGCGATATTTGCTCGTATATGTGGGCCCAATTCCTTGCTTGGTAGTACCAATTCCAACGAGTTCATCATCTCTGCTATCTAGCGCACGATGCAGAGAAGTAACCACGTGCGCCTTTGAAGATATATACAATTTAGGGTGAATTCCCATGCTCTTAATCATGTTTATCTCATCAAGTACCTTGCCCGGGTCTATTGCCATGCCGTTGCCCAATATTCCAACTTTTCCGCGAATTACTCCGCTAGGGAGCAGATGAAACTTTACCGGCACACCGTCATGGATAACTGTATGCCCAGCATTACTGCCGCCTGAAAATCTCGCAATAATATCAAAGCGCTCAGCGAGAAAATCTACAATTTTGCCTTTTCCCTCATCACCGAACTGTAACCCAATTACCGCAAGGTTCATAGATACACTCACCACGCATGTATCCATGCATGCCTAATAATCTTTTTCATCGGCTGTTTTATGTGTCAAATGAACAAAAAGTATACAGCAAAATTATTGCCACTAATAACCCAGTAGGATATCCCAACTCACCTACGCCCCAACAAGAAGCTATGCAAAGAGATTAAAAAATATTTGAAAACTACAAGTATCGATAAATATATTTAAAAATAAAAAGAAGTAAAACAAAGCACTATACAATCAATATACTTAAAATCCAGATTTGATTTCCCATTTCTCCCTTTCATTTCCTCTAAACACACACTCTGTATGTTTAACTGTGACATTTGTTTTTGCGATACTACCTACTAAACCCTCAAAATAATGTGTGAGAAACTCACAAAATATGGGATCATCAGAAACATCGTAGCCATATACTATACCTTCTCGCTCACTAATTATTTTTCCTTCTAATCTTCCAAAATTATAAAATAAAGACCAAAGTTTATCTGCATTCGTAAATAGTTCTTCAGGGTTTTTAGGCCATTTCACAAAATGTTTAACAAAGCCCTCATTTTCAAAAGGTATGTTCTTTGATAAACGTATAAACGCTCTTTCTCCATATAACTCCCTAAAAACTTTAAGAAATGCTACGTTGTATTCCTGAGGGTACCATTCTGCAAGCTTTACTTCATCTACATTTGGTAATTGATACCCCATTTTAATCAACCGAGTGCGTATTTTTTCCACACCGTCTAAACCATATTTTTCCTTCATATATGCCACTCTAGTCAAAAGAATTCCACCTCTAAAATGCTTTTTAGAATCTATCATAAAGGAGAATGTGCATTTTTATTCTTAAAGTTTTCTATGCAGAATCCAATAAAAATATATAGTGACTAAAATATTCTAATAAATTTGTAAATATATAATATTCAAATTTACTTTAAAAT
>JALULR010000177.1 GCA_027056155.1 DHVE2 group archaeon | reverse complement strand
GAGCTAGACTCTAAAATAGACCTCGCAGAAAAGCTAGATTCTATGAAAAACTGGCTAGAGCAAGAATTTAAGAGAGGTATGGACAGCATAGAGAAAATGCGGCTTTCATCTATTAACGAAGAGTTTAGGGTGCTATTTGAAAAGTGGTTTGCTGAGCTTATGGGCGAGAGTGAGTACTCTGCCACAATAGATGAAAATTTCAAGCCGGTGATTAGGTACGAGCAGTACGATATGAACATTGATACCCTAAGCGGCGGCGAGCGCACAGCGGTTGCCCTAGCATATCGCCTTGCACTAAACACTATGGTTAAGAGAGCACTGGGATTAACGAGCAATTTGTTAATTCTCGATGAGCCCACCGACGGATTCAGCCAAGACCAGCTTTCCAAGCTCAAAGACATATTCGATGGCATGGACACGGACCAGATAATTATCGTAAGCCATGAAGAGGCACTGCGGAACCTAGCAGATGTAGTTTTTATGGTCGAAAAAATTGATGGCAAGTCAAATATTACACGAATGGGATAAAAATTCATGTCTCTTTCTGTAATAACTTATTTATTGCATACCGCTATGCATGACCAATGTTTGTAGGACGGGTCAAAGAGCTTGCAAGACTGAAAAACATTGCAGAGCTCGTGCTTGGTGGTGAGCGAGCATTTGTGGTAATAGAAGGCTCAGCAGGCATGGGCAAAACCACGCTACTAAATGAATTTAAAAAATCGCTCGAGGGATTTGACATATACGAATCAAGAGGCGAAGTAAGCACGCAGTATGTGCCATACTCCCTATTTCTAAGCGCGTTTAATGTAGATAGCATACTTGCTCTGCCGAAGATACAAGAGTTTAGAAAAGCTCGAGATATTGGTGCTAGCTTAAAAAACAAGCATGGTTTAATTCTCGTTGATGAGCTAAATGGCCAATTCTCTCGGGAAATATTAAAAATGCTCGGTGGTGGGCTAATAATCTCATCGTTGCACAATGATGGCGTATTTATTACTGAGCTGGATATTGAAGATGCCATAAAACCCTATGAAATAGACTCTAAAATGTTAGACCGCCTTATTTCGTATTTGAAAAGTGGGCAAGGGCAAAATGTTCTCATTGAAAATATAAATTATTTAATTTATACTTTAGGCTTGGATAAAGTACTGCTTTTTCTACGAGATTTGCAGGCTGTGGGCACAGGTTTGATTATCGTATCTGGCGATTTTCGAAGCATTGATGATGAAGATTTCAAAAAAATAAATGCGGTTTTTTCGGAGCGGTATGCATTCATATTCGCAGATAATACAGGTAGTCCACTTATATTTACACAAGCCCTGCCCACCTCTGCAGCTTTATTTTCTGATAAAAAAGATAGCGAGTATTGGGTTTCTGAATCTTCGCCTCTTAGGCCCAGTATGCTAAATTTCAGGCTATTAGAGGAGATAATTAAGGCTCTTAGAGAGCGCGATGTGGCTATACAATGTCTTCGAAGCTTGATTGATTATAACTCTCTCGAAAAGGTGTATGTGTGGTTAAAATATATCAGAGATGTGGCTATGCTAAACAACAGACATGTTTATGTTGATATCTCAGATATAAGTGCAAGCGAGCTCGATTTTTTTAGAGCATTAGGCGATGTGGAAGGTGCAGATGATGAGCTAAAAATTCATCAATACAAAATATACGAAAATATCATAGATTATTTGAAAAATGTCGCAGAGCGCAAGCCTGTTGCTGTGATAATGGAAGATATACAATGGGGCGACATGAACTCTTTAGATTTACTCGACTATATAGCTAGGAACATACCTCGTGGTGTGCTATTTATTATAGATTACCGCGGAGAGGAGATTGCACTTACCAAAAAAGCAAAGATTTTGAAAAATATATTTGATTACGAAAATACAGAGATAATAAGGCTTGGCCCACTAAAAAAGGA
>JALULR010000176.1 GCA_027056155.1 DHVE2 group archaeon | reverse complement strand
GTTGTTACATGCATCTTCGATATATATTCCAATATCATTGTTGTTCTATATCAGATTTCCTTCAATTGTCAATTTTGCATTCTGATCTATTTCTCCTTCGATGTATATCCCTCCATCGTTTCCCATAATTTGATTGTTCTTCACGCTTCCGTTGGTAACATTGTAAAGTATTATTCCTTCATTGTTGAAATATACACTAGCTGATGAATCACCGGATGCGTTGTGCACAGAGCAGTTCTCTATCGTGAAATGTAAGGTAGTGTTCCCGATATATATACCGTATCCATAACCCGTGCCATTAACATCAATTCCTTCTATCTTTATAGGGTTCCCAGCAGAGCCGTTGCCGGGCCAGCCCTCCCGTGCAGCAGTCTCCGTAAAATTGGTGTTATTGTTTATTCTTATTGGAAGATGGGTGTTGTATGCGCTTGCTCTATATTGCTCACTCACCTGTGCTTTCAATCCATGTCCGCTAGATGTCCCAACTGCCATCACGCTGCCCACAACAACCAATAACATCAGTATTACCAACATTCCCCTTGTCATTTGATATCATCTCCTATTACCAAAAGGCATGTCAATTTTGTATATATTAATTTCCATTTACAAGCGCATAATTTTATACTATTGTATGATAATAGGGAAGCATACTATATGAAATTGTAGCTGGTGGAGCTATGTAACAGTAATAAAAATAGCAAAAATATTAGGTTATAATGCATTTAAAATGTGAGGAAGCAGTCAAGAGCTCCAAAATTTTTTAATAGCCCACAAACATTATGGAGCGGTGATAAAGAATGGTGAGGGTTGCAATAAACGGTTTCGGGCGCATTGGACGCCTAGTTTTCCGCATAGGATACAAAGACATGGATATAGTGGCAATTAACGACATCACTGATGCAAAAACCCTAGCACACCTGCTAAAATACGACACAAACTACGGAAAATTCGAAGCAGAGGTAAAATACACAGAAAAAAGCTTGATTATTGATGGAAAGGAGATTCCCGTATATAGCGAAAGAGACCCTGAAAAACTACCTTGGAAAGAGCTAGGAGTTGATGTAGTCATAGAGAGCACAGGAGTATTTAGGTCTCGAGATAAGGCTGCAAAACATCTCAAAGCCGGAGCAAGAAAAGTTATAATTTCCGCCCCCGCAAAGGGTGAGCCTGCGGATATTACCATTGTGCTCGGTGTGAATCATGAAAAATATGACCCTAAAAAGCATGATGTTATTTCTAACGCTTCGTGCACTACTAATTGTCTAGCGCCCATAACAAAGGTACTACACGATAATTTCAAAATCAAGTACGCGCTTATGAGTACAGTGCATTCATACACAAATGACCAGCGAGTTTTGGACCTGCCGCATAAAGATTTGCGGAGGGCAAGAGCAGCAGCAATGAACATCATACCCACCACCACAGGGGCAGCGAAGGCAATCGGGCTAGTCATTCCCGAGCTAGACGGAAAGATGCATGGCATATCAATTCGCGTGCCCACAAGCACGGTATCCATAGTGGACCTTGTAGCAGAGATAGAAAAGCCCGCGAGCGAAGAGGACATAAACCAGGCGTTTAAAAATGCTGCAGAAGGCACAATGAAGGGCATAATACAGTACGTAGATGAGCCCTTAGTCTCGTCAGATTTCAAAGGCAATCCGCACAGCGCAATGTACGACGCGGAAGAAACTTATGTGCGCGGCAATCTGGTAAAAATACTGGCATGGTACGATAACGAGTACGGATATTCCGCTCGTGTGGTGGACCTCGTGAAGTACATTGCACAGTGGCTTTGACTCGGAGAAAAGATTAAAATGCATGAGGCATAAAGCTGAGCTGGTGATAAATTTGGCTAAGAAGAAAGAGGAAAAGAAAGAGTATACGCTTGAGGATTTGCCCGGCGTGGGCTCTGCCACTGCCGAAAAGCTGAGAGATGCGGGATACACGGGGCTAGTAGAGCTTGCAGTAGCCTCTCCTAAGGACTTAGCAGAGATTGCAAATGTTGGAGAGGGCGTGGCTCAGAAAATCATTGCTGCTGCGAGAAAATACGCTAATGTGGGGCAATTTGAGACTGGCGACGTTATATATGAGCGGCGGAAGAAGATGACTAAACTTACCACGGGCTCTGGCGAATTTGATGGGCTTCTCGGCGGCGGGCTTGAGAGCCAGTCTATAACCGAATTATTTGGGCAATTTGGCTCTGGAAAAACACAGATAGTGCATCAACTCGCTGTAAATGTGCAGCTTCCTGTAGAAAAAGGCGGCTTAAACGGAGAGGTTATATTTATTGACACTGAAAACACATTCAGGCCTGAGAGAATTGCACAGATGTCCGAAGCATTGGGACTTGAGCCCACTGAGGTATTAAAAAAGATTCATGTGGCCCGAGCGTTTAACTCGCATCATCAGATGCTAATGGTAGATAAAGCAATGGAGCTTGCAAAAGAGCACCCCATACGACTTTTAATTGTAGACTCACTCACCGCGCATTTTCGCGCAGAATATGTGGGCAGAGGCTCACTTGCAGAGCGACAGCAGCTCTTAAATCGGCATATGCATGACCTGCTTAGATTTGCAGATATAAACAACGCTGTGGTGGCAGTCACAAATCAAGTATCTTCCAAGCCGGACATGTTCTACGGAGACCCAACCACTCCAATTGGCGGAAACATAGTTGCGCATAATGCCACCTACCGATTATACATACGCAAAGCACGAGGAAATAAGAGAATTGTACGACTCATAGACTCTCCTGCGCTACCCGACGGCGAGATTGTGATTAATATCACTACAGAGGGTATTAGAGACCCGTAGCACTACATACCACCGCTTACGGCCATCTCTATTATTTTTCTTATCTCAACTACAAACTCCAGAGGTATGTCTTTTAGCAGTGGATTAACAAAGCCTTTTACAATGAGCTGGGTAGCCTCTTCCTCTTTTAAGCCGTGGGACATCAAATAAAATAGCTCTTCTTCCCGTATCTTGCCTATAGCAGCCTCGTGGCTTAGCTCGGCATCATCTACCTCCGATGCAAGCCCGGGATATGTTTCCATCTTTGCGTCATGGTTGAGAATCAAAGCATCACAGCTTATATGTCCTTTTGTCTTCGGGGCTTTTGCATGTATTAAGCCACGAGTTATCACTGTGCTGTTATCCATGATTACGCTCTTGCTTGCGTTCATACCTCGAGCTCCCGTGCCTTCTAGAAGCATCTCTCCTCCCAAGTCCACATAGTAATCTTTTTGCCCGAGTATTATGCCGTTAAGCTCCACATAGCCACCATCTTTAACTATGTACTTTGGATTTGCAATATTGCTCTTTCCCGTGCCAAGCCCCACGGTAGTGTTTATAAACTCACCACCTTGCTCTACAATGGCTCTGGTCATGGGTCTAGTATGCACGTATTCAGGCCAATTTTGAAGCACACTTAATTTTACACGCGCGTTTTTACCAACATATACCTCTGACATGTCGAGATGAAGAGAATGCCGGACTAGCACTGGCGAGGTACAGCCTTCAATTAAATGAATCTCGCTGCCTTCTCGGGCGTCGATTATTATATGGGGCGCTTGCGCCATAGCGCTGTTTTGTATGAGAAAGAACAGGTGCAGAGGCATGGGCACTTTTAAGCCAGCATCTACATGCAAAAACACGCCACCGTTCCATACTGCAGTGTGATATGCGGCAAGCTTGCTCTCTTCAGGGTGAAACTGTTTCATAAATAACTCTTTCATCATATCATGATTGCGAATTGCATCTTCCATAGACTCCATTATCAATCCCTTTTTTCTCCATTCTTTCAAAAAATCGTTTAGCACTATGCTGGTGTCGCTTTGCACCGCCAGCCCTGCAATATATTTTTTCTCTACATCGGCAATGCCCAATCTGTCCAAGAGCGCGAGCATCTCAGGGGGCAGTTCGTCTAAGTTTTTGACTTCAGGATACATCTCCTCCTCCGCCTTCGCAATATAGTCGAGTGGGTCCGTTATGATGGGGTCGTTGTGAGGCGCTTCAAAAAACGCGTTCATGGCTTTGTATCTCAGCTTAGTCATCCAGTCGGGTTCTTTGTTTCTTTTTTTAAGTGTCTCAATTTGATTTTCAATTATGCTCTTTGCATCTTGTAACGTGAGCTCACTCATTGCAACCACACTCCTCAAATACCTTTTTAAATCCTTTATTTTCAATCTCTCGCACAAGCTCTTCGCGCCCATGCATTACTATCTTTCCATCTTTAATTATGTGCACTTGCACTTGGCTCGGGTCCACATGCTGCAGTATTCGGCCATAATGCGTTATCAAAAGAATGGTCTTGCCCTGCTTTTGCAGCTCGTGCAATTTTATGGAAATTAAGCTTAGAGAATCTACATCTACGCCGCTATCTGGCTCGTCTAATATAACGAGTTTTGGGTCCAAAAGCAGTGCTTGAAGTATCTCAAATCTCTTGCGCTCGCCGCCGGAAAATCCCAGATTGATGTCTCTTGCTAACTCTTTCTCTGTGAACCACACTTCCTTCGCTTTTTCAATTACCATGTCATGAGATTTCAGGCGGTCTACACCTTTTACCTTTTCAAGCAAGAGCCGCAGGTAATCAATGATTTTCACACCCTCTATTGCTTCCGGAGCCTGAAACGCCATAAATATGCCCAGCCTTGCCCGCTCATCAGGCGCTAATTTATTAATTTCTCTACCTTCAAAAAGAATCTTTCCTCCGATAATTTTGTAATTTGGGTGCCCCATTATAGTCAAACCAAGGGTGGTCTTGCCCGAGCCGTTTGGACCCATTATCACATGAAACTCACCAGGGTGCACCTCTAAATCCAAGCCTTTTAGTATCTCTTTATCTGTACCCACAGAAACTCGCAAATTCTCAAGCTTGAGCAGTTGGTTCATACTATGGCGATGTGTTAATCATTTTTAAGCGTTGCTGGACTAATATGGGTATTCACAGCTTTGTATGCTTGAGCGCTTGCAATCCCCGCTTCAAACAAGAGAGCGAGAAAGTAAAAGGCTTCCTGTTCTTCATAAATGTGTAGTAATCAGCTCCAAAATTCTTAATGCTCTCTCTTTCTTCAATTGTCAGGATGAAATAAATTGCAGAAAATGCGTACCAGCCAGAAAGTAGAATAGAGTATATATTAGAGGTTATGAATGCAATGCCCATGCCGAAAAATATCGAGCCAAACTGCGCAGGGTGGCGCATGCATGAGTATATTCCCGTGGTAACTAACCTGTCGGGCCTCTTCACACCTTTCGTAAGCTCAAAATGTCCGTACTCCTTTAAGGTTCTGCCTGCGATGGCGTTTAATAGCAACCCGTAAAACAATAAAAATACACCACCTCCCACCGAAATCCAGCTTAGAGGCGCTGCCAAGGGCGCAGTGGTGTATATGCCAACCAGCGCCAGAGCGAGCCACCATGCAAACCAGAATGCAAATTTTAGAGCAAAGCCCATCTCACACCTCCCGAAGATTATAAAATGCCCGCTGCACTACCTCGTTCATGGCCGGGTGTATGTGAATTGCGCGATACATTGCGCTCGCCTGTTCGCGGGTGTACATGAGATTGATTATTTCCTGAATGAGCACCGAAGCTTGAGGGCCCACAATGGTTGCCCCGAGAATATTATAAGTGTCCTTATCCACGATTACCTTTACAAAATAGTCCTTGAGACGCATTGCCTCGCCCATTGCCGTGTTCTCGTATTTATATTCTCCGACAAGAACATCGTGCTTCTTCTTCGCTTCCTCTTCCTTCATCCCCACGCCCGCAACTTGCGGAGTTGTGAAAATTGCATGCGGTATTGCATGGTAATCCACCTTTGCGTTGGCGTTGCGGAATGCGTTGTAATACACTATTTCGCTCTCGTAGTTTGCCACGTGCTTGAAAAGATATTTGCCGTTTGCATCTCCGCATGCCCATATTCCTTCTTTGGTGGTGCGCATAAGCTCGTCAGTTATAATCCAGCCGCGCTCATCAGTTTTTACACCTGTCTTCTCTACGTTTGTCTCTTTCCACGGCGCGCGGCCGGTGGCGACCATTATCTCGTCCGCTTTTACCTCTATTGTCTCTCCTTCTTTATTCTCCGCAACAACTATTTTCTTACCCATGGCTTTTCTAACTTCCTTAGCCTTGTAGCCTAAATGAAAATGAATATCCTTTGACAACTCTCTGCGCACCAAGGCGCGGGCTTCTGGCTCTTCTGCCATGATTATATCAGGGAGCATTTCAATCACATGAACCTCGGTGCTAAACATGGCCATAAAATGCCCTAACTCCAAAGCTACGAATCCGCCGCCGATTATCGCGATGCTCTTCGGCAATTTTTTAAGTGAGTAGAAAAATTCTCGGTTTGTTATGTATCCCACCTCTTCCAATCCGGGAATCGGCGGCACGAGAGGTTTTGAGCCCGTGCATAATAGAATTTTCTCTCCGTAAATCTCTTTGCCTCCAACATCGATTGTGTAATCACCAACAAATTTTGCAGTTTTATCGTAATAATCCACGCTGGGGTGATTTCTCAAGCTATGCTCAATCATCTTACTCTCTTTGTCCACGTCCCCCTGCACTCTCCTGAGAAGCGAATCTCCATCTACGTTTTTAATCTTTGCGTCTATGTAAAACTCTTTTGCCCTGCGAATATCTTGCATCAATTCTGCGGGATATGCAAGCATCTTGCTCGGAATGCACCCCCGCGTTAAGCATATTCCCCCCGCCTTTTCATTCTCAATCACAGCCACCTTTAAGCGAGGCTCTCTCTCAATTAGCGGTGCAACGATGTTCATCGCACTGCCCGTGCCAAACGCAATCAAATCGTACTCTTTCATGCCCGTCACCATGCTCGCATACGCTTGGTTATATTTATTTCTTTTTGGACAAAAATGGGTTAAATTAGTGAGGCGAGATTCTTTATGTCTTTATTTGCCACATGAGTATAAATTTGTGTGGTTTTGAGATTTTTGTGCCCTAGCAACTGCTGAATATAACGTATATCCGCCCCGCCTTCTAAAAGGTGCGTGGCGAAGGAGTGGCGCATAGTGTGCGGTGTGACATTTTTATTTATTTTCGCTCTCTTTGCTGCATTCTTCACGATTAACTGAATGCTCTTCGGTGCATATTTCTTCCCCCTTTGGGAGATAAAGATATAGCCCTTTTGCCCCTTGCCGTAGAGCTCCAGCGTGCTCTTTAGATTCGGATGCAGGAAAACCACTCTTTCTTTATCTCCCTTTGCAACTTTTATATGAATTATTTCCCTCTCGAAATCCACATCTTCCCAGCGGATGTTGCGTACCTCGTTCAATCTCATACCAGCGTAATAGAGAAACATTAGCACGAGGCGGTGCTTGATGTTTTTAGTCCCATATATCATTCTTTTAACTTCCTCCCGCGAAAGTACCACAGGCAATTTTTCTTTCTTTTTGGCGAGAGGTATTCCCTCATCGAATCTCTCATGAAGCACATTCTTATAGAAGAATTTCAATGCAAAATAGGCTTGACGAATCGTGGATTTGCTCTTATCTGAATAATACTTCAGAAGGAACTCACGCGGGGTGAGGCCGGAGCGGAGAAAATTTTTGACTATGTAAACGTACGCTTTCCCTGTTCGGTATGAGTATTTGCGAAGTTTCAGCTCCTCTATTAACCTCCCGATCAACTCGTACCGCTCTTTCGGAGTAAGGTTTTTATTCTCAAATCCCATACTCTCCTCAATGAGTTATGGGGTAATAAAATTTCCGAATAACTCGCAGAACAGGCAGATTATGCGCATTGCGCATAATCTAAAGTTAGCCGCCATTGCCCGGGGAGGTATATAAAGTGATAACTGAAGAGAATGTAAAAAACGTT
>JALULR010000175.1 GCA_027056155.1 DHVE2 group archaeon | reverse complement strand
GTATATGCATATCCATCATAGTTCGCACGTGACTGTGCGAACTATGATGGATATGCATATACTCAACACAAAGGTTGGAAATACCATACTAGCGGCGGCTGTGGCTGATGATATATTTGGAATAATTCTTGTGACCATTGTGCTCAGTCAGGGTGAGATTATAGAACTGGTTGTGGGCATAGCACTGTTCTTCTTTGCTATATACTTGCTTGCAAAGTACGGAGTAATAGAGAGAGTAATGAGAAAAACAGATAGCTTTGTGCACACTCCTTACGGGCTCGTGAGCATAACCATTGGAATAATGCTGCTATTTGCTTTCTTCGCAGAGCTCTCGCACATTGCAACAATCACCGGTGCGTTTTTTGCAGGGCTACTTGTTGGGCAGTCTTCACAAGAACGCAAGATAATCAATCCGCTACGAGCTATTGCTTATGCTATTTTCATACCCATATTCTTTGTGAAAGTGGGCATACTTGTAGATTTTAATTTACTTAGCAAGTTCGATTTTGTGCTTTTAGCCATGATACCCCTTGTGTTTGCAGGGAAAATATTGGGTTGCGGTCTAGGTGCTAAATTGTACGGTATGAGCATGCGCGATTCTCTAAGGGTGGGTGTGGGCATGACTCCAGAGATGGAGGTCGCACTAGTGATAGCTTCACTTGCATACGCTAGCGGCATATTTGACCCTGCACTAGGCTCTGCTATAATTGCCACAACCATACTTTATGTAATTATCTCGTCTGTATCCACACCAATAATCCTAAAAAAATTGTATGGTAATGCTACCAACTCATAGTTCGTAGCTCTCGCCAGGCTTTAGAATCACGAGCTCTATGCCCTCTTTATCAAGCTCCGGTCGCATAGATTCAGGGTCTGCAGTTATGGGTGGCCATGTGTTATAGTGCATGGGTATGACTACCTTTGGTTTGAGCCATCTTGCAGCTATGGTGGCTAGCTCCGTATCCATTGTAAATAACCCGCCAACTGGAAGCAGCGCTACATCTGGCTCATAGAGCTCGCCAATGAGCTTCATGTCACTGAACAAGCCGGTATCTCCCGCATGATACACAGTCTTGTTATCCATACGTATTATAAATCCTGCGGGTAAGCCACCAGAATGCCTAAACCCACTCTCAGTAATTCCAGAAGAGTGTAGAGCTGGAACCATGGTGAGCTTCACACCTTCGTGCTCGTAGGTACCGCTAAAATTCATACCCACTGCGCTTGCACCTTTTGAGTTTATGTACTCTGCAACCTCGTATATTGCCACGATGGGTACGTTTTGGCGTTTGGATATAAATATAGCATCACCTAGATGGTCCCCGTGTCCGTGGGTCACAGCAATTAAGTCGCAGTCTATATCATCTGGTTTGACTGGTGCGTTGTCGTTACCGGTTATGAATGGGTCCACTAGAACCTTTTTACTGCCTTCAAGCAGAAATGCTGAGTGCCCAAACCATGTAATCTTCATAGTACTCACCTCTGCTGTGCCATGGAGTTATCGGCTTAAAATTTTCTCCTTATATTACCAAGTGCGTTATCTATAGACACACTAGAAATGCTAATAGCTGTAGAGATACTTCAACTTGGCATTTTTAGCATCTGGGTGCAACAAAGAGCAGAGGTATGTTATAAACCCGGATTTATTAGGTGATAGTTTGAAACTCCCTCAGTAGATTACCTTATCATTTAGACCGCTCTTTATATCACACCTATTATATTGATTTTATATTTGAAGAATTCAAGTGCAAACATCGATGTATTATCTTGAGATTATTGCATCTAACAAACGCTTGGGCCCATCTCGCATAACATCAACCGCAGGCAGGGAAAATTCAGATTCAACACGCTTTGCATAGCTTTTGTATTCAGCATCGCTCATATGCTCCCCGTCTATTGCTATTCCCACGATTTTTCCACCGGAGACAGTGTGCGCT
>JALULR010000174.1 GCA_027056155.1 DHVE2 group archaeon | reverse complement strand
CTCATATTTGTAATCTCCCTAATGCTCAACGACAAAAAATTCTATGAGATAAAAGAAGTGCGAGTATGGGAATTTCTGCTTGGATTAATTACGATAATCGCATCTTTCACCATCGTCACACCCATCAAATGGCATTTTGTGCCTGGAACGAGATGGTTCGGCGTCTTCAATGGCGGAATTTTCATAATTGGTTATTTTCTTCTTTTCTACGGTATTCGCAAATATCGTATTGTTCTTCCATTCTTGGTATTTTATGGGGCAATCGTTACCCTTAACGGCACGTGGGGATTCGTAGTAAACGATTTTGCAGAGAAATATATTGCACCTGTATCCACGCATCTCGCCTATTCTTTCCTCAATTGGCTCGGCTATCCTGTAAGCATATCCGGCACTACAATAACCATAATAAGCCAAGATGGTTCTCCCGTTTCCGCAACTGTGGCCGGCGCGTGTTCCGGCATCGAAGGTATGACTCTCTCCGCGGTGATGCTCATCGGGTTGCTCATGGGATCAAAAATAAAATACCTCTGGAGAACAATTGTGATAATAATCGCAGCTATAACCATGTTCTTCATAAACGTACTTCGCCTATCTCTCACTTTTATCGCTGCATATTACTGGGGGCACGAGGGACTTAACTTGGCGCACGAATGGCTGGGAAATCTGATGTTTCTTCTGTTCATACTAGGATACTGGTACGCGTTGGATCGGCTTTTTCTGAGAAAAGGAGACGAGGGAAATGGCACACCAGAGGTTGTTTAAAGATACCCTCCTAACGCTCATAACCCTTGTGGTTTTTGGTTCCACAAATTTCATATTTAACGTGGTTGTGGGCCGCGTATATGGGAGCGCATACTTGGGGATGGTTTGGACTGCGTTATCCACATCTCTTCTCCTCTCCTATGCAATTTCCACAAGCTTCCCCGGAGCCGTGGCAAAATATGTTAGCGAATACTTAGGAAGGAAAAGAGAAAAAGATGCAAATTACGTACTAAAATTAGCACTTTACTACGGAATAATAATTGCGATTGCAATGACCATCTTTGCTGTGGTTTTTTCTGATTATCTTTGCAATTTATTTAATATGCCAAAAACTATTTTTTTACTCTCAGTTCCAATTATATCTCTCTATGGCATTTACATGATCCTAAAGATGGCATACTACGGATACAGAAACGTACAGAAATATTTTAAAAATGAGCTCGTAGCAGACTCTTTGTTTTTCATTGCTTTGGGAGCAATAATCATTTTTAAATGGAACACCTACATTTTTTTACCGTATATTGTCTTGTACTCGATGTTCATATTTTCAGCAATGAGATTTTTTAATATGAAACTAAAAAATACAGGTGAGAGAAAAAAAGAAATCAAAAAAAGCTTTTTCGCTTTCGCAGGTATTTCTTTTGTTGGAACCTTTTCATCCATGGCGATGCGTAGCCTCTCGATAATGATCAGTAGCATATACATACCTGCAAGTGATGTTGGATTTCTCTCTGCGGCTTTTTCCATCAGTGCGATTTTTTTTCTGTTTCCAAACGCCCTCGGCCGCGTGCTTATGCCTGAATTTTCATATAATTTCGGTAAGGGAAACAAAGAGCAATTAGTTAATCTCCTGAACAAATCCACAGAATATCTCGCAGTGTTCGTCACGATTATTAACTCATTAGGCATAATTTTTGCAAGGATAATAGTGTGGATCTTCTACGGAGACAAATACATGGATTCTGTGCTTCTATTGCAAATTTTGCTTATGGCATACTGGCTCACCATGGTAGGGCGCCCGGCGGTTTCCGTGCTTTCGGGAACGAAGTATATACATATTCCGAATATTGGTGGTTTGTTAGCTCTTATAATAACCATAGCAATATGGATCTTTTTTATACCCGTATTCGGCGTCATAGGAACTGCCGTTGGATATTATATGGGTGTATTGTGCAACAT
>JALULR010000173.1 GCA_027056155.1 DHVE2 group archaeon | reverse complement strand
ATGCATACCTATAAGCTCATCAACCTTGTAGCCGGTAATGCTCTCTGCTGCCCTGTTAGCATAGGCTATATTCTCATCTTGTATCACAATTACCATGTTGAGCATGTTATTCATTATCATGTCAAGCTTTTCCCTTTCTCTCATGCTCTGCAACTGCGCTTGCTCTACCTCGGTTATATCCCGTATAATTGCAATGGCGTAATGAGTGTTATTAACTTCCACAACAGAATGCGAGAGCTCTGCAATAAATGTGCTTCCGTCCTTTCTACGCAATTCTGCCTTTTTGAGCTTGCTCTCATCTTCCCGCATGGTTGAGTTCATATATGTGTTTATCAAGGCGACAAACTCCTCACGGTCCACGGGTAGGTAATCGTAAAATTTCTTTCCCAGAAGTTCGCTACGGGCATATCCAAACATCTGCTCTGCCGCCTTATTTAGCCATATAATTGTACCGTAATCTCGCGTTATAAATATAGCCTCTTTGCTGAGCGCGCTTAGTAGAGTTAGAAATGTCTTTTCTGGGCAAGTTATATTTGCTTTAGAAATCAAGTAAACAGAGAGGGAAGTATCATTGATGGTAACTGGCTCGTATTTAACTAGAACATTAACTACGGAGCCACTCTCTGTACGAAGCTCGCCTAAAAATGCATAATGAGAGCTTTTCCCACGCTTCTCAACTTCGTCTTTTATGCTCAGCACCTTGCCTAGCTCTGTGCCGATAAGCTTGTCGCGAGGGTACTCAAGAAGACTTAATGCATTAGAGCTAGCACCAACTATTACTTGGTCCTCATTTACCCACAGCACAGCATCATCGCATAGCTCGCCAAGCGCAACGGTAGCCTCCTCCAATGCATGCCCCTGCATCTCAATCACCAGCACCATTATTGTATGCTCGTGCAAAGTCATGTGCTCGCAGTATAAATTATTTTGCAAACATTATCAAAAGTGATAGCTATTTCCTCACCCTATCCACAGATATGGTAATTAGAGGCGCAAGCTCTGCAACATGGTGCTCGTATTCAACCGTACCATTAATGCTCTCTAACATAGCTTCGTATTTCCTCGTGATTTTATTATCAGGCAGCAGGGCACTCGCAGAGCTCGCAGCTATGTACACTATACCCTCATTACCACTCTCTAACGCTTTGGCAATAGCTGTATCGTAGTTTAACTCTGAGTTTTCAGTATCTCCGCTAACCGCGTAAAGTGCGCCCATGGCCACATTTACGAGCATTACCTTTTCTTGAACGCCTAGGTTAGAGTATAAATTATGCGCCGCAGTGAGCTCTCTTTTAGCAGCATAGTAATTGTCATCAAACATGTGCACTGTGCCGAGCCCGCACAGCGCGCCTGCCAAATAATACAAGTCACCAATTTTCTCAGCATGGCTCTTTACCCTTTGATAGTGCTTAACTGCAAGCTCCCTATCTCCCATACGCAGTAGAGAATGTGCAAGCTCAAGCATGGCAGCGAGTGCCGCAACCTTATCATCTACCAGCTCAAAATAGCTCAGTGCTTGCTCAAAGTTCTCCATGGCAAATTTAAGGTCGTTTTGAGCACTGTAAATCTTGCCAATGCCCATGTAAACATGCCCAAGAAGCCCGTAATTGCCAATTAGTTCTGCAAGCTCTTTAGCACGCATGAAATTGGATTCTGCTACATCATAAGCTCTTGAGCTAAGCTCTACCTTGCCAAGAAGATAATAGGCCATAGCAAGGTCATTTTTGCGAATAGAAGTGATGGGCTTTGAAACAATTTCGGCTAATATTTCCTCGCTTTCTGCCTCTTTGCCCATAGCCATATTGAGTTTGGCAATTTTAAGCCTCATACTCAAATTAAACCGAGAGTTGAGCTCGGAAGAGCGCCGTTCTGCAAGTGAGTAATGCTCCAAAGCCCGCTCTATATTTCCCTCGAGTTCATAACACTCGCCAATTATGCCATGAAGCACCCAGCTAC
>JALULR010000172.1 GCA_027056155.1 DHVE2 group archaeon | reverse complement strand
TAATAATATTTATCGCGCTCACTGCCCCGGTGGGAGCAAGCGCTATGGCGCGGGCTGCATACAAGTCAAAGGTGCCTCTAGTGGAAGGCACAGACCCTAAGGATTGCGATGCCCCCTCATGCAGGGAGGTGAAGGAAGAATGATGATATTTACCGTAATCTCTTGGATTTTGGCAGTTCTCGTAATTGCTCCTGCCATCTATGCGGTGGAGTCAAAAGACCTACTCTCAGCGGCAATTGCAGCAGGATTTGCCGATTTGGCTGCAGCTATCCTTTTCTTAGTGCTTCAAGCTCCCGATGTGGCAATCACGCAGGCTGCTATCGGGGCTGGAATTACATTAGCTGTATTTGTATATGCTATAAGGCGCACAGAGAGGTGGGAAAAATGAGGAGAGCAATAGCTGCAATAATATCGATTACTATATTTGTGATATTGACATACTTCTTCATGATGGGCACAGCTCCCATTAACTATACTACGGGAGGGCACTATGTAAATCCCATTGACCATGAGCATTCAAATCAATCCGTGCCGCAACAGTATTTAAAAGATTCAAAGAAAGATACTGGTGCTTCTAATGTAGTTACTGCAATAGTGGTTGAGTATAGAGGTTTTGATACTCTTGGCGAAGTAACAGTTCTATTTACTGCAGCCACAGGCCTTGCTTTGCTTGTGGAAGAGCTTAAGAGAAAGAGCATGCCTAAGGAAAATCCTAATTTTATTGTGAAGATTGGCAGTGTAGTAGTTTTGCCGTTTATCGTGGTAGTAGGCACATATATTTTCATTCACGGGCATCTTACTCCCGGTGGTGGTTTTCCGGGTGGCGCCGTGATAGCCTCAGGATTTTTGCTACTTCTTCTTGTTCAAACAAATAAAGGCTTGCCAGAAAAGAAGCTATCTGCTACCGAGAGCGTGGCGGGCATGACCTATGCTTTAATAGGTCTCTTGGGTTTAGTTCTTGCCAACGAGTTTCTACAAAATTATCTTCCGTTAGGTACATTTACATATCTGTTCAGCGCAGGTATAATCCCGCTAATCTATGTGGCAATTGGGTTCAAAGTAGGCTCTGAGCTTGGGGGAATACTGCACAACCTCAAGGGGGTGCATGAAGAATGACTTACGAATTGCTGCAACCGATGTTTGTCATATCCATGGCGCTCATAGCCATTGGCCTTTATGGTGTGATGAGCAAAAAGAACATACTTAAGATAATACTCTCAGTGGGTCTCATGGATACGGGTGTGAATATATTGATTGTTGCTATGGGCTATATGCCCGGTGGTACTGCACCTATTGAAAACGGTAATTATCCAATTTACATGGACCCTGTGCCACAAGCTCTCGTTCTCACTGCAATAGTTATAGGTGTGTCTGTAACTGCGCTGGCTCTAGCGGTTGCTATGGGTTATTACAGAAAGACGGGCACTTTGGAGCTTGACGAAGAGGGGGTGATGAAATGGTAGCCATACCTCCTGTGTTGCTCATTGCATTTCCTCTGTTCTTTGCGTTCCTCGCGCCGTTAATTAATATGGCCTCTAAGAAAGCAGTTAAGCCATATACCTTATTTGTGTTATTTCTTAATGCAGTATTTGCACTTCTACTGTTCTTCGAAGTTCAGCAGAAAACGGTAGTTTATGAGGAGCTATCCGGGTTTTATCCGCCGGTTGGCATTCTCTTGTCAGTGGGGTATATTGGTGCAATCTTGGCTGTGGTAATCAATGTTCTGTCTTTTGTGGTGTATATCTCATATTTTGGAGATGAGGAAAATTCTGTGAAGTTTTCGATGATTTACATGCTTGTGACCGCCTCTTCCACGGGTATAGTTATCACAGGCGACTTGTTCAACATGTTTGTATTCTTCGAAATAACCGCTGTGGGCTCGTACGGGCTGGTTGCGTCAATGCGCGCAAAGAAATCATTTGAAGGTGCGTTCAAGTACATAGTGCTGGGCTCAATT
>JALULR010000171.1 GCA_027056155.1 DHVE2 group archaeon | reverse complement strand
ACCCTTCTACACACCTATGTTTATCGCTTTTCATCTTCTTAGATTCCTTTCTGCTATATCTCCTCGAAACACCGAGTTTTGTATCCAGTGAAGATACAGTCCCAGAGTGCGAAACCAAAGTTTTAAATAATTATGCCCCATAACATCGAGTATGTTCTGCCCAAAATGTGGTTCTCTAATGTACCCAAAAGATGGAAAATGGGTATGCTCTAACTGCGGCTACGAGATGCCCATTGAGGAAAAAAAGGAGATTGTAGAAGAAGTGCAGAAAAAGGAGACAATTGTAATCAAAAAGGACATTGAAACTCTGCCTTACGACGAAAGCGTAACTTGCCCAAAATGCGGGCATCAAGGAGCATACTGGATGCTCCAGCAAACACGCTCTGCTGATGAGCCAGAGACTCGTTTTTACATCTGTCCAAAATGCGGGCATAGATGGAGAGAATACTAAGCAAATCGCATTTACATTTACAATTTTTACTAACTTTAGCTCCTGCTTATTTTTATGCTTTTGAGCTCACGTATAGCAGCGTAGCATGTTTATATCCAAAGAATGTATGCACATAACAATGAGCAAGAGTTATCCAGAAGAGCAATTACGCAACATAAAGCGAAAGAGAAGGCTAAACGCATTAAAGTCAGCTTTTGCGGGTGTGATTGCATGGCTTGTAGCAGCCAGCTTTATTGTGTATTATGGCACTAACATCATTAAAAATACTACACCTCTTGTGGTTGCCCTTGCTCTAGTTGTCATAGGCATCATATTTTTTGTTTTGATGTTTCATTTTCTTGCTCCATCAACTGAAGAATTGAAATTTAACAGCGGTGTAGAGGGCGAAAAAACATTTAAAAAATATCTCAGCAAGGTAGATGGGTATAAGATATACAGCGTGCCGCTCCCGCATGGTGGAGATATAGACGCATTACTCATAAATCAAAAAGGCGTATTTGCCTTCGAGGTGAAAAATTACTCGGGCATAATAAAATGCGATGGCGACAACTGGACGCGCACAAAGATAGGTCGAGGGGGCGGAAGGTATGAGGGCTATGTTGGTGCACCTTCAGAAGAAGCTAAAAGACATGCCCACGACTTGAACCAGTATCTCCGGCGCAGAGGTATAGAGATAGAAATTGTGCCAGTAGTGGTGATAGCGGCTCAAGATGCACAGCTTTATTGCGATAATTGCTCAGTGCCGGTAATCAAGATGCATGAGCTTAAAAAATTGCTCAAAAGACGAAGATATATAAGTAGCAAAGAGTGTAAAATAATAAGTAGGGAGATAGCTAAGCTGACAAGCTAAGCATAGCCTTCTAAATCCTTTTTGCGCTCTTCTTTCTTAGCACTCATAAACTGCGCAGGTGGCGGTATGGGCGGTGGCAGATGCACCTCTTTAGCTAGCACCACTGATTCAATCACACAGTTATTGATTATAGTAGCATGCACTTCCTGAGCCACAGCATCGGGCATTCTGTGCTTTTTGGTCCATTCGGTCATCAGCTCGGGAATGTTACCCTCGTATATCACCACACCTTCTATGCTTATCATGCCTATGCCCGTATATGTAACGGTAAATCTAAAATCGAGCTTTGCTTGGTTCTCTTTAAGCTGAGTAATGGATACCACCGTGCTATTGTTATCTATGCGAATCTCTTTAGGTGCGTTTTCAGGCTCAATAAAACGCTTTGCTTCCACTCCATCTATTCTGAAAGTTCTTATCATAGAGGCTATAAAAGAATACTCCTATTTTACATTATCCTTTACTTTGTGTCTCCTAAATCAATTACGCTCGCACCTTTTTCGTATGCTTTTAGGAAATAGTGCCACTCACCATGATGCAAAATCTGAAATCCGTATGCGAGAGCAAGATCGTCTTCTATATTTCCGATTATCGCAAGTATGCCTAGCATCTTTAAGGTCATAGATGCTAAATGAAACACATATCCTGCACTGATACTGAGC
>JALULR010000170.1 GCA_027056155.1 DHVE2 group archaeon | reverse complement strand
CTTCCAAACTAATTCTCTTCAAAGTTATCGCCTATAATCTCTATGTTTAATTTTTCTTATTTTTTATTCCTAGTTTTACATGTTTTTTGAGGAATTCAACTTAACCGACAAAGCATACATGTCTGGACAATTCATAAATACGCCTTCTCATTCACTATCCACCATGAAGAACCTCATCATCACATCTCAAGACGACCTTGCATCTATGAATATAAGGGCCAATCTCCTAGCAATGGACAAGTGGAAGAAAATTAGCGTGTTTAACGGATTCCCCGTATACGAAAACTCCAAGTTTTATTTAGTGCACATTAAAGGCCCGAAAATTCACGCAGAGTATATTGATGAAGAGATAAAAAATAAGCTAGGTGTGGACTTTGACACAATAATAGTGGCTTCAAAGCACAAAAGCGCATCGCAGATGAAGAGCTTAACCGTGCACCCCATAGGGAACTGGGGCGAGGCAGAAGCGGGTGGGCAGAGTAGAAATATAGTGCTTACAAACCCCTACCTTATGGCAGAGTCTCTTCGAATTCTAAAAAAATATAGATTTGGAGAATACAATGTATCTTTCGAAGCCACTCACCATGGCCCATATCTAAGCACAAAAACCTTTTTCATAGAAATCGGTGCAACTGAAGAAGAATGGAGAGACGACAAAGCGGGAGAGGTTATCGCCAAAACCATATTCGAGGCAGAGGAAAAAAGGTACCTACCATTAATTGGATTTGGAGGCGGACACTACGTACCGCGCATAACGGATATTGCACTGAAATACAAAGTTTCAATAGGGCACATGATACCAAAGTACGCCATAGAAAAAATAGATTGCAAGATCATTAAAAAAGCTTGCGAGAAAAGCTTTTGCCAAGGAGCATATATCCACAAGAAAGGCTTGAAAGGGCCAGAACGAGAGAAAGTACGCAAAATATTATCAAAGCTAGGCATAGAGGTATACGATAGCAAAAAATTAGAGCCATTATGATGTTATTTTATTAAACCAATCTTTTTCCCTGTATTTTTCAAAATCTGGGTCCTCTTTTGCGCTTGATTTTAGTTCAGGGTTGAATTTTGTAGCCATCATTAGGAAGTTTCTCGCACCCATATCGTTTCCGCGGAGACTCATTATCTTTGCCTTCAAATACAAAGCATTGCCATTTTTCATATTTTTCTTCACAATGTCATTAAGAATTTTCTCTCCATCTTCTAGCTTACCCATTAAAATCAACATCCTTGCGCGCTCTACTAGATTCTCTTCGCTGCTCTCTAGCTCACAAATTTTTTCAATAAAAGAGCTTGCAACATCATTTCGGCCCATTTCTTTAAGAGCATAATAAACGAATTTCAGCACATCTATGTTCTCCCCAAGCAACTTTAACACTGCGTCATCGCTCATGTTCTTAAGGTGCTGCTTTGCCTCGTCAATCTTCTTTAACCCGTATAACTGCATAAACATATCTTCTGGCGGCACATACACTGGCTCTTCCTTAGGTGGCGCTGGCTCCGGCTCTGGCATCTTTTCAGGTTCCTGCACCACTGCACTCTCTGCCACAGCAGCCATCAGTTTTTCGGTAGATACTAGCTTGCTGGGCTCTTCTTTGACTTCAGGCTCAGAAACACTCACGCTCTGCTCCTCACTTACTGGTTCACTAACAACCGCAGCTTCTTTATCCGGCATGGGTTGGCTAGGCAAGCGCTCTTGCGGCTCTTTCTCCTCTTTCTCATTAATTTGCTCTGCCTTATCCACTTCTGTCTGCTGTACGGGCACCATCTCTTCTTTTTCAGCACTAGCTACAGTAGTAATCGCAGAATCTTTAGATTTTGCCACCAAACTAGCTTCATCTGGTACATGCAAAGAACCGCCTTGCTCTCTTGCCACTCCTTCCTCCCCCATAACAGTATTTTCTTCCTCTCCAAAAGAGATATCTGCTGACTGCTCATCTAGTGCAATATCCCCAAATAAATCACCCACATCTACCG
>JALULR010000169.1 GCA_027056155.1 DHVE2 group archaeon | reverse complement strand
CGATATACCTTACAGAATCCAAAGCGCTCAAATTGAACAACTTTACCTACACTATTCTCGATTAACGGCTCTACCACGCCATTTAGAATTTTGCCATCTGGCATCATCACTTCTGCAGGCATCGAGTTTTCCGGGCACCAGTGTATAATTTTTGCACCATGTTTTATGACGGAAACATCGTTGCCCGCATATTTGCCATAATCTCCTACTTTCTCGATGTTGCATAGGTCCTTAAGTCGAATTAATTTTCCGTCTTTAAAGGAGCTCCATTCTTCGCCTACTACATATACTCTTACTGGGGCTTTCAGGGAGTATTCTCTAAATCCCATGTTTTCGCTCGGGTGATACGGTGCCTTTGCTTCCAAGCTCGTAGCACCTTTTATTTCTATCGTTCTCGGGTTCCAAACAAAGAAAAAGCGTTTTGCAGTGCGGTCAATAATCTCACGGTTGTATGCGTACAGGTTATCCCATGAAAATTCGATATCTACCGACTTTAGGCCCACAGCAAGCCAGTAGCGTCTTATTGCCTCTGGCTGTATGCCGCGCTTTGCAAGAGCTCGAAGCGTGCCAAGGCGCGGGTCGTCCCAGCCTCTAAACTCGCCCTTATTAATTCCCTCTTTTATGAGCGAGGTTTTCAGTATGGTATCTTTCATAGTTACCCAGCCGTAATGTATGTACACGGGTTTTTTCCACCCAAAGTAATCAAACATGTACTCTTGACGGTATGTGTTATTAAGATGGTCTTTGCCACGAAGCACATGTGTGAGAGAAAGCGCATGGTCATCTACAGCTACGGAGAAATTCATAAGTGGGTACACTATGTACTTATTGCCCACGCGCGGGTGCTCTACATCTTTAACTATTCGAAACGCAGCCCAGTCTCTTATGGCGGGATTGGGGTGCTTTAAGTCTGTTTTAACCACATACAGCGCTTCGCCGTCATCGTAATCGCCGCTTAGCATTTTGTCCCATCGCTCTAGCTGCTCGCTGGGTGGCAACTCTCTGTCTTTTGTAGGCTTTCCCTCGCTTTTTAGCATTCTCCACTCTTCCGCAGGCACGGTTGTAATGTACGCTTTTCCCATTTCTAAAAGCTTGCGAGCATAATTGTAATAGAGCTCAAATCTATCAGTTTGAATTACAATCTCATGCACTTTTACCCCTAACCACTCTAAATCCTCGGGAATCATGTCGTACGCTTCTGGCATAATGTTGTTGGGGTTTGTGTCTTCAATTCTCAAAAACAGTTTGCCACCATATCTTTTCACATATTCATCGTTGAGAATTGCCATTCTTGACTGCCCAAGATGCATGGGCCCCGATGGACTTGGTGCAAGGCGCATTCTCACTGCTCCACGGACATCTGGTAAATCTTCAAGCTCTTTTTTCTCTTCTTTTGTCTTTTTCTCCAACAATTCGGGAGCTAGCTCTTCGAGCATGGCTCTCTGTTTATCCAAGCCAAGGGCATTGATTTCCTCCACTATTTTTTGAACTTGCACTATTAATTCCTTAGCCTGCTTTCTATATTCTGGATTTTCAGCCATTATCTTGCCCATTACCGCTTTGTAATTTGCCTTACCATTATGTAAAATCGCATTCTGGAGGGCGTATTTTCTTACGATGCTTTGAAGCGCGCTCATAGCGAGGGATATGCTCAGTGTTGATAAAGTTTTTCTGCACTCTTTAATGACTGTATTGAGCCCAATTTGTTGCAACTTGTTTATTTCTACAACATGTAATTATTGTGTCTTTATGAGGAGCTCCAGAACAATATGAGAGAAAGCCTTACATTTCTAATATAAAATGAATTTAGAGATGAAAAACAATAAATATAGAATCATTAATTACTGTATTATGGAGGCGAAGTGTAGGGTAGCAACATTCCTCCCAAACTTAGAGTATATAAAGCTCAAAAGGGGTGAGGAAGGAGTAAACATGGTGATGAACGAAATGTGGAAAAGGGGCCATCGCTATGATTTCATAAAGATGAAAAAGATGGAGTGGGTACCCATAGAAGTTAGAAAGGAATTTCTGGAGGTTGTTATAGATGTGCTTGGCTGGGATAAAGGGAAGATATACGAGATGGGAGTAAATGCACCTAGAGTATCTTTCATCATGAGGCATTTTTTTGGTCTGTTACTCACCGTGAGGCGGGTATTTGAAGAGTCCCCACAAATGTGGAAAGAGCATTACTCTGCAGGAAACCTTTACGCCGCTTCTTATGAGGAAGGTCACGTCACTATGGTTCTCAAAGATTTTGATGTTAGCCCATTATTCTGTGAATATTTGAGGGGGTTTTTTAAGGGTGTTTCAAATCTCACAAAGGCAAAAGATATGAAAGTTGAAGAAACAAAGTGTACATTTAGAGGGGACCCATACCACGAGTATACATTTACATGGGAGCCATGAAGTAATTTAGTTATGAAGCTGTAAAATAGATGGAGTGTGTATTGCGCTCTTGATAAAACGCTGAGTGTATGTAATAATAGAAACATTAAAGTAATGCAAAAAAATAAAGCGCCCCATGGACTTGCGTGTAATATACGATACAGGGCACCCAGCGTACTGGAACATGGGGTTTGATGAGTCGTTGCTTGTGCATCTTAATGAAATCGGGCCCACACTGAGAGTTTATGGCTGGAGCCCGCCAGCCGTGAGCATTGGCTATTTTCAGAGCATGACAGAAGAGGTAAATATCCAACGCGCAAAAGAGCTGGGCGTTGACCTTGTGCGCAGAATTACAGGCGGTGGCGCGGTGTATCACAAGTACGAACTAACCTATTCTATAACACTCCCCGAGCTCAGGGGTAGAATATTGGATTCGTATCATCTTTTGGATATGGGCATAATAAAAGCGTTGCAGACACTAAATATCGATGCTAAACAAGCAGGCATAAACGATGTGGTTGTAAATGGTAAGAAGATATCGGGCAATGCGCAGACTCGCAAATACGGTGGCTTACTACAGCATGGCACACTTCTCATAGAAGTGCACCCAGAAGAGATGTTTGAAATACTTCTAGTTCCGGAAGAGAAGATGAAAGACAAGGCCATAAGCGATGTTAGACAACGTGTCACTTCATTAAAAGATATAGGCGTGGAGATTGAGTTTGAAGAGCTTCAAAAGATATTGGTAGATGGCTTTAAAGAGGCACTTAACGCAGATTTATACGAAGAAGATGTAGACGAGAAAATATACGATTATGCGCATAAGCTGGAGGTTGAGAAATATGCCACCCATGAATGGAATTTCAGAAGGTAAATATAGGTATAAGGCAGGCAAGCTCATTGTTGTCAATGCCACCTTTGATTGTGACACTATACTTAAAATAAAGATAACTGGCGATTTTTTCCTGCACCCGGAGGAGCGCATTGAGGAGATAGAAGAGCATCTTACTCGCAAGAAAATTGGTGAAATTGAAGCCCTTCTTGAGAGAGATTTTAAAGATGCTGAATACGAGGGCATATCTGCAGAGTCTTTAGCGCATGCAATACGGGAAGCGTGGAAGCGAAGAGCATGAAGCTTGAAGAGTATAGAGATATCATTCCCAATTTTGAAGCATTTCTGGAGGCTATGCAAAAGCCGCAGCCCTACTGGATTAGGGTAAACACGCTTAAGATATCCGAGGAAAAGCTTATCTCGCGCCTACGTGCGAAGGGTTTTCGTTTTGATAAGTTTGAAGGTATGAATGCGTACCGTATCGTGAGCATGCCCGTAAAGCACCCCGGAGCGACAATTGAGCATTCTATGGGCTATTACTATGTTCAAGACCTTGCTTCAATGATTCCCGCTTATGTTCTTAATCCCCGTCCCGGTGATAAGGTTCTAGACATGGCGGCTGCGCCGGGCAGCAAGACCACACTGATGGCACAGCTGATGGAAAACAGAGGCACAATTGTGGCTAATGACACGAGGCCAAACAGGCTAAGGGCATTGGGCAGCAATATTGAGCGGTTAGGAATTACAAATACCGTACTTACAAAGGGCGATGCAAGAACCAAGAAGTTTGTGATATATTTTGATAAAATATTGCTCGATGCTCCCTGCTCGGGAGAGGGGGTTTTTCGCAAAAATCCAAAGGATAAAATGCCCGGGTTGCGTGAGCATTTATATCTGTCAAATCTGCAAAAAGCACTGCTAAAAAACGCATGGCGCCATCTAAAAGAGCGCGGCACTCTTGTGTATTCTACCTGCACTTTTAACCCTCTTGAAAACGAAGAAGTTGTTAGTTATGCAGTAGATAAGCTAAATATGGAGATTTTAAAGGTAGAGTTTGATGTACCGCATTGTAAAGGTGTGGCTCGGTGGAGAGATAGAGAGTATGAGCACGTGCATGAGTACGTTATGCGGATTTACCCACATTTATTAGATACGGGAGGTATGTTCATTGCCTTACTCAAAAAATAACGTGTACCGAGATTATTTTGTGCGTCGATTTGGAATTCCTGTGGATATAATGGATAATTACGAGTTTTACGAGAGTACTAGCGGAGTGTGGGCTTTTTCAGGAGCTAAGGACATCGATTTATCTAAATTAGATGCAGAAGTAGTTGGCATTCGAGCGCTAAGAGTTTCTAAGGCTCTAAAGCCGACCACAGCGTTTCTAAGGGTAGTGGGCCATTATGCCACAAAGAATGTGGTGCAACTTAACTCAGAGCAAGCTTTAGAGGCGCTCAATGGCATAGACATTGAAGGAGTATGTGGCAGTTTGCATGGCTATGTGATAATAAGAACAGAGCATGATGTCCTCGGGTGTGGAGTTTGCAGGGAAGGTACGCTCATAAGCCAGATTCCAAAAAAATACAGGCCGGATAAAACATGGTTATAGAGACAATAACTTTGCAACCTCTTCAAATTTTTCATGGTTTGCGGTAGCGAGCACATGCTCGGGCTTAAACGGGCATTTTTCCTCCTTAATAGATTGATATATCTTGTAAGTGCCAATTTTTTTAGAGATGCGTTCAATATCCAATTTATCCATGCCGATTAATGGGCGATATATTGGTAATTTTGAGCCAGAGCTTTCAATATACATGTTTTGAAGCGTTTGGGAGGCAACTTGCCCTAGAGAATCGCCGGTCACTATTCCCAATAATTTTCTCTCTTTTGCCAGCTCACTTGCAGTTTTGAGCATTATATACTTGCACACGATGCATGTCCATTCTTCTCGTTTTACAGCTTTTAGCTTTTCTCGATACTCTGAGAATATCCCAGCGTGAGGTATGATGTGCAACTCTATGTCTTTTGGCGTGTATTCGCTCAATTTTTCTATATATTTTTTAACTTTCTCCTCGCCTATTTTGCCCTGTGAAAAGTACAGTGCGGTAATTTTTGCGCCTCTGCGCAGCATCATAAACCCCGCAACAGGAGAATCCATGCCCGGAGATATGAGAAGCAACAGCGGTCCTGCGCTGCCAACAGGTAATCCTCCTATTCCGGCATATTTTTCAAAAAACACATACGCTTTAGATTTGATAATTTCAATGCCTATGTTTAGCTCAGGCTCTTTTAAATTCACTTTCCAGCCAAAATTTTTAACGACAAAGCTCCCGATTTCTTCATTTATTTCAGGAGATTTTTTTGGAAAGCTCTTGTCTATGCGCTGTGCAGATACTCTGAAATTTCTGGGCGTGGGTGCAAGCTTTGCAAGCTCGTGTTTAAGGTACTCTTTAATATCCGCGTATTCGAGCTCTTCTGCTGGGGAGTAAGAGACTATACCCGGTATTTTTGAAAATACGCTTAGTGAATCTTTATCAGCGTAAACGAGTATGCGCCCTCGAACTATTCTGAGCTCGGCATCAAAACCCTCTTTTTTCAGTGCTGCGCGAATGTTTTGTGCAAGTATGTTCTCAAATTCTCTGCGATTTTTTCGTTTGAGTCCAATCTCTCCATACCGAATGAGGAACATGCAGACGCGCATCGCGTTATTGGTTAAATAAGTTGACTACTCTAATATGTGCGCAGTGGGAAATATAGAGCGCATAAGTGTTAAATAGTCCTTGTAATATCAATGCCCATGCGCAAATCAGGAACGCTTTTGAGAGTAAATTTAAGTAAAGAGTGCATAACTGTTGAAGATATTCCCGAGTATGTGATGCAAGCATACCCCGGCGGCAAGGCGCTGGGTTATTATATCATAGCTAAGGAAGTCTCTCCTTCTGTCAATGCTCTTGCACCTGAAAACAAGTTGGTGTTTTTGCCCGGTGCATTGAGCGGGCTTGCGCCCGGTGCCAGCAAGGTTGCCGTGGTGAGCAAATCCCCCGAGACTCGGTTAATACATGATAGCTATGCAGGAGATAGGTTTGGCCCGTTTCTCAAGAGATGGGGCTATGATGCGGTGGTTATCGAAGGCCGTGCAAAAGAGCTGGTGTATTTGCATATAGGCGCAGAGGTCAAAATCAAAAGTGCTGATGCTCTTTCAGGCATGGGTGTGTATTCTACCACAGAGCAGCTTTGGTTAAAGCATGGTGATGGCGCAGTAGCGAGCATAGGACCAGGCGGGGAAGCACTTGTAAAATTTGCAAACATCATGTTTGATACAGAGCGCTCAGCGGGACGTGGCGGATTAGGTGCGGTTATGGGCTCAAAAAATCTCAAGGCGGTATTTGTGGAGAAGATAGCTTTGGATAATATGAAGCGCGCTCCTGCAGAGCTTGAAAAATGGAAAGAATTACGGGAGAAGCTCTATGATTTGTTGGGCACCCGAGCCTCGCCGAGCTTGAAGCGTTATGGAACTACAAATGCCCTTGTATCCTCTGGCAAGCATGGAATGAGCCCTGCCTATAATTTTTCCAAGCCGTATATCGATGAATCGCTTTCGAAAGGCTTGAGCGGCGAGCGTGTTAAACAATATGAAATTGCCCCAGAGCGCTTTATACACGGAGCTTCTTGCCCTGTGAAGTGCGCAAGGTACGTAGAGCTAGAGCGTGAGGGTGAGGGATTTAGAGTAAAGCCCGAATATGAAAGCCTGGGCATGCTCGGTGCAGCTACGGGCGTGTTTGAGTTTGAGAAAGTGGCGTATCTCATTCACCTTGCTAATGACCTTGGATTAGATGCCATCGCTGCGGGAAATGTCATCGGGTGGCTATTCGAGCTTGTGGAGCGTGGGGATATCGGCGCAGAAGAGCTTGGGTTTGATTGCTCAGGATTTGGCGACGCAGAAGCGGAGCGCAAGCTACTCATACATATAGCGTTTAGAAGAGGCATCGGTGCAATTTTGGCAGAGGGTGTCATGCGTTCAGCTGAGCAGTTAAATCGGGGCAAGGATATTGCGGTGCATGTGAAGGGCTTAGAAGCTCCTGCTTGGGACCCAAGGGGTTTGAGAACATACGCTCTAAGTTATGCCACCGCTGATGTGGGCGCATCGCATTTGCGTGGCTGGCCTTCACCACATTCGTTGCCCAACGATGGTCCTGCAAAAGAGCTCGTTAAGAGCCTAGTTGACGCTCGAGATAAAGATGCGCTTTTTGACACCCTTGGTATTTGCAAATTTGTACCATACGAGCTTGAGGACATAGCAGCGATGTTTCATTCTGTTTATAGCGAAGAAATAGACAAAGATATAGGGTGGAGAGTTGAAACTCTATCTAGATTATATGCAGTGGTTGGAGGCATGGTTCCCATGCGTGATGATACTATACCACAGAGATGGTGGGAGCCCGAGTCGGAAGGTCCTGCAAAGGGCAACGCTGCTTTTATTAACCTAGCGGATTTTTTAGAAGCTAGAGCTGAGTTTTACCGCCTGCGCGGGTGGTCTGATAAAGGTGTGCCTACGCAAGATACATTAACCATGCTGCACATGGAGGAGCATATGCCATTGTTAGAGCAAGCGAATACTGCGATAGAGAGGTGGTTATAATGCTGATAGCTGTGGGCTTTGAGCAAGAGGAGCTAGAATCGATTAAAAAATTTGGAGCTGTCCTGCCGTTGTCCAATGAGTATGTAACTTGGAAAGTGAAAGACCTAATCGAAAATAAACCTGTAAGCGAGAGTTACCATAGAATTAATTCGCCGAAGATTGTGATAATGCACGAGG